>JAUXEW010000289.1 GCA_030620375.1 Desulfobacteraceae bacterium
AGCCGCAACGGCAGTACCTAAGACCAGAGTTGTACACATTAGCGCAATAATTAATTTTTTCATTTTGACACCTTACTTTCCTTAAATAAATTTGGTTGTTTAATTTCCCCGACAAAGAGCGGCGGGGTGGCTTCAATCCTTGACTCCTTGTACCCTCTATGGGTCACGCCTGCTCAATTGGAGATAACCCATTTACTTTGCCTTAATTAACACCAATTAATCGGGCAATGATCCCTTTTTTAAGACGTATTCCCCATACCTTACTTCTAGAATTTTTGCCGTATTGGACGCAATTTGGCCGGAAAAATTTAAATCACGGGTCACGCCGTCAAGTTCGGTGTTGGTGGCAATGCTACAACTTAAAATCAGCCCGTTAAACAAGTTTTGAATATCTTTAAAGATCGACCGGAACGCAATAATTAAAGCCCGATGCTCCAAATGGTGTGGGGTGCCATCCAACATGCCGGCCGATTCATGGGCCATAATTCTAAGCGAATGGATCAGGGATTGGAGTCTCCCCACATCGGCTTTTTGGTCATCCGTCAACTCGATCTTTTGTTTATCCAATAGACCTAAAACGATCTCCATTTGCCAGGCCGCCCCGCCGGCTAAAGGCCCCATCATTAAGACATCTTCAACTTCTCTGAAGGGTTTTACCATATCCTCGTAGGCTGTATTTTTATTTCCCAGTATGGACGTTGACGGCACAAAGCAATTATCAAGGGTTATGCCCCCATGCGGTGACGGTCGTAACGCCGCGATAACCATCGGCTCGGAAACAATCAACCCCGGTGTGTCTTCGGGCACCAAAAACGCCGAGTATTGCTTTCTCCCATTGGTATGTCCGGTTATGGCGATCACCACAAAAAGATTGGCGATCGGCCCGTTTGTTAAATATGTTTTTTCCCCGTTAATGACAAATCCATCGTCATCAGGCGTGGCGGATGTGGTCAGGCGTTTGGGGTGGGCCCCTGCCCCCGGCTCCGATACCGCAAAGGCGGCGGTAATCCTTCCGTCAACCATTTTAGGCAAAATTTCGCCGTGCTGCCGTTTGTTCCCGAATCCAACTATTAAAAACCGCGCGACCACATTTTGTAAAAGCCAGGAGAGTACGATCCCCAGGTTGTGCCCGTGTTTCACAAGGTTTTCTCCGGCTATGGCCATGGCCGGGTAATCTTCATTCAGACCGCCGTATGTTTCCGGAACCCCAATCCCCAAAAGCTTCTCATGCCCCAATTTTTTCCAGATATCATGGGGAAACTGTTCTGTTTCAGACAGATCATGTCGGGGAGCCACCACCTGTTTTGCAATGGAAGCGGTCTTTTTGCCCAGGTCATCCAATCTTTCATCAATATGCATAATTCATTAACATATAATCAAATTATTATGTTTTCAAGATAATTGAAAGGGGTTAAATCAAAAGTGTCGGATCAATCTTGATATTTATCTCAAGCAATGGTAAGTTTTATTCAAACCCATTCTAAAACCGCTAACCAACACCTTATTAGAATCAACAGCAATTAGAATCAACAGCAATTATCGATGAAAGTGGTGTTTTCAAAGATCTCATCATAAGGAAATCGGATTATGGATCAAGCGCCGCAGCTCAAAACACTTTATGACCTTATCGACTACCGGGGGAATACCCTGAAAGACAAACCGTACATCTTTCACGAGGACATTGTCATCAGTTACGCCGGGTATAATCAAGCCACCTGCCGGGCCGCTAACGGACTGGTGGCCCAAGGTGGAGAACCCGGTGACGGGGTGGCCATCCTGATGGGGAACTGTCCCGAATATACGTATCTGTTTAACGGGCTTCCCCGGGCCGGGTTTTATAGCGTCCCGATCAATGTCGCCCTTAAAAAGGACGGACTTCGCTATATTCTTACCAATTCCGATGTTAAATTCCTGGTGGTTGATGACACCTTTTACCCTAAGGTTGCCGAGCTTGAAAAATCATTGGGACAAATCAAAAAAAATTTCGTTCGACGCACGACCGATCAGACCCTGCCGGCCGGCACCATAGACCTTGAAACGCTTTTGGACGCCTCTCCGAAAAAGCCGGATCATACACTGGACTTGGAAGCCATTGCCTATCTGATGTATACCTCCGGTACCACCGGATTTCCTAAGGGCGTTGTCAATCGGGTCGGCGCGCAGGATCCCCAGTCAACCATTATGTTTACGAATCTGTTGCTTAAGGAAGACGACATCCTTTATACCGGTCTGCCCCTGTTCCACGGAAATGCCCTGTTATTAACGGTAGGCTTTGCCATGGGCCGCGGTGTTCCGTTTGCATTGGACAAGCGGTTTTCGGCATCCGGGTTTTGGGATTCCATCAGGCGGTATAAGGCAACACAATTTAACGCGTTGGGTTCTGTCCTTCAAATCCTGATGAAGCAACCGGAAAAGCAAAACGATGCGGATAATCCCGTTCGTATGGTCCTCTCCGGCGGGTGTCCTAAAAATATATGGGAGGCTTTTGAAAAACGATTCGGGGTAACCATCTGGGAAATTTACGGAGCTGTGGATGGCGGGGGCATCAACTCTTTAAACCTCGGTACGGCACCGGTCGGGTCCATCGGAAAACCGATTGGTGATATCGAATGGAAGCTGATAGATGATGACGGGAATGAAATTCCGCCAGGGGAAATCGGAGAACTTGTCCACAAAGTTAAAGATAAAAAGACAAGTAGTGTGGAGTATTTTAAAAATCCCGAGGCTTCGAAAAAAAAGGTACGGGGAGGCTTGGTTTATTCCGGTGATCTGTTCACAAAGGACGAGGACGGTAATCTCTACTTCGTGGACCGAAAAACAGATTCCATGCGCCGCCGGGGAGAGAACATATCCTCGTTCGAAGTGGAAAGTATTATCGAAAAATATCCGTCAGTGGCGGAATGCGCGGCATTCGGCGTTCCTTCCGATCTGGGCGAAGACGATGTGATGATATGGGTTCGGGCCAAACCGGGAAGGGCTATCGATTTAAAAGACCTTATGCGGTATTGCGCCGAAAACATGGCCTATTTCATGGTCCCTCGTTATGTGGATATGGTTGAAGAAATTCCTAAAACAGAAACCTTACGGGTCATAAAGAATGAATTAAAAAAGCAAGGGGTAACGGAACGAACCTGGGATAGGGAAACAGAAATGCCGGAATTAAAACTCACAAAAGTGTAAAAATTTATCACCATCAATATGGAGGTAATAAAATGCCATACAAAGAGCTAGATATGACGATCAGCAAAGAAGCTCAGGCAATGCAAAAAGAAGCAAAAAGCTTTGCAATGAACGTATTAAGGCCGGCCGGAATCGAGCTTGACAAATTTC
>JAUXEW010000078.1 GCA_030620375.1 Desulfobacteraceae bacterium
CACTTTTAGCCGCCCGGTACAGACCGTGGTATCCCAAAGTCGTTTTTCTTCATAAACCTCAAGGATCTTCGTATCTTTATGGGCTGTTACCCGTGTGTAATAATTCACTTTTGCCGGTGAGACCGTTACCGTCCGGGTACCCACATCAAGAACGTCCACCCGATAGGTATCCCCCATGTGCAAATAAATTGCACCGGGATGCGTTTCCTTGAACGCGCGAAAAGCATCGATCTCCCCAATGGTTTGCCCGGCTTTGCTGTCGACGATCGTATACCGGTTACCGGATCCGCGAAGGTCCACTTTCCGATGGGGGAATTTTCGATTCGAATACCAAATACGGCCGTCAGCGCTGTTTAGTAATTCGCCTTCTTCACAGAGTGTTTGAAGGACTTGCCGCATCGGGCTATCAGCGATATACGATTCGTCCTCTTTTAAGGGAAGTTCAGCCGCCGCGCAGACCAGTTGCCGCGACAAAATATGGCGATTATAAGGATTGATAACGGCAGATTCCGGCTCGCGAGTAAAAAGATCTTCCGGGTGCCGCATAAAATATTTATCCAGGGCATCCTCACCGGAAATTAACACCAATGCCGACTCCTGACCGCTGCGACCCACCCTCCCCGCTCGTTGTAACGTCGAAATTATGGTGCCGGGGTATCCAACCAAAAGACACAGGTCCAGATCACCGATATCTATCCCCAATTCCAGTGCACTGGTTGAAATCACCGCCAAAAGATCACCATTGGCCAGTTTCGACTCAATCTGTCTCCTCTCTTCAGGGAGAAAGCCGGCACGATACGCACTGATGCGATGCGCAAAAGCACCGGACCTGTTTTGCGACCACATGGCAATCAACTCCGTCAGCTTGCGGGACTGGGTGTAAACAATGGTTCTCAATTCCCTGTGAAGCGCCGCCTTAAGCAACTGGATCGCTATTTGGGCCGCACCTTCTATGGGATCAATAAACAGAATGTTCCGCCGTCCCTGAGGAGCCCCGCTGCTGGTAATGCCTTCCACATCCAGACCGGTCAGCTGTTTCGCAAGCTGGGTGGGGTTTGATATGGTTGCCGAGCAAAACACAAATGTGGGGGAAGTACCGTAAAAAGCACATATTCGTTGAAGTCTTCTAAATACCTGGGCCATGTGGGATCCCATGACACCCCGGTAAGTATGCACCTCGTCTATTACGACGATCTCGAGTCCGGAAAAAAAATCGGCCCATTTTTGATGATGCGGGAGAAAAGAAAGATGAAGCATCTCCGGATTGGTCAATATGACATTGGGAAGGTTCTCACGGATCTTTTTTCGATACCAGGCCGAAGTATCTCCATCATATATCGCTGCAGTGGGCTTTACGCGCTTAATACAACTCGATAATGTCTTAAAAACGCTTAACTGATCCTGAGCCAGGGCTTTTAACGGAAAAATATACAGCGCCTTTGATGCGCCATTCGCCAGTATCTTTTCCAGGACCGGCAGGTTATAAATGAATGTTTTGCCGCTGGCTGTCGGCGTGGCCACCACTGTGTTCCGACCGGATCTTACCAAATCCACCGCCCTTGCTTGATGTGAATAAAGCGCCTGAACATCCAACGAAATCAATGCATGATGAATTTCATCCGGCCATGGCCGCTCGGGATCGGATAAAATCGCGGGGGACTCCGGCAAGACCCGGTGGTAAACCACCTGATTCCCCAACCGTTTAGAGGACTTTAAGGATTGAATATACTCGTTGATATCGGATAATCGATTCATTGGTAATTTATTTGTTTTAAAAAAACCCGGGTCCTCTGGGCCATGACTCTTTACCCGTCTACCGGTATGCCGCTTTCGGTTACCGGTAAGATTAAAGGCGAATTTACTTGAAAATAAAAGCTATATTTAATATATACCTAAATTGAACGATTTTCAAGTTTGCCGCAGATACAAGGTTGCAAGAGGAACTGACAGCTATTGGAAGGCCAACTCATCTTTTTGATTCTTTTGTTGTTTTTGTCCGGGTTTTTTTCTTCTTCGGAAACCGCGCTGTTTTCGATCAGCCAAACAAAGGCCCGGTATTTAGCAAAATCAGGGTCAAAAACATTTAAACTCATAGCTCAAATGAAGGAAGACCCACACAGGCTCCTTTCAACCATTCTGGTGGGAAACAATATCGTAAATGTGGGCGCCTCCGCCCTGGCAACATCCGTCACCATTCAGATAATCCCAAACTATGCGGTAGGACTGGCCACCGGCGTTATGACGTTATTAATTCTGGTTTTTGGTGAGGTATTCCCAAAATCATTGGCCACTCAAAACAATATCCTGGTTGCGAGAATTGTCATCTACCCGATATATGGGCTGTCCATCATTTTTTCCCCCATTATTATCGCGCTTAATTTTATCCCGAAATTAACCGGAAAAATCAAAAAAACACCGGCCATAACGGAAGAGGAATTAATGACCTTTGTTGAAGTGGTAGAGGAATCGGGGGAAATCAAAAAGGAAGAGATGACCTTGATCCACAATGTTTTTGAGTTAGATGACACCAGTGCCTCGGAAATTATGACCCCACGGGCGGACATGTTTGTGATTCAGGCGGATGAAAGACTTCAATTAGAAGAAATCGTCAAGTCCGGCTATACCCGGATTCCTGTAATCGAGGATGATATTGATCATGTGGTCGGCATTGTTAATACCAAGGATCTGTTTTTTCACTATGCGACATCTGACAAGGAAATCAATTTAAGGGAAATTATGACCACACCCTATTTTGTTCCGGAAAATAAGAAGCTGGACACATTACTTCAACAATTCAAAATGAGACAAAACCATATTGCCATCGTGGTGGATGAACACGGCGGCGTATCCGGACTCATCACACTTGAGGATGCCTTAGAAGAGCTGGTGGGCGAAATCGTGGATGAAACCGATAAGGAAGCGCCGCTGATTCAAGCATTAAAAGAGAATGAATGGATTGTTCTCGGAAAGACGGAAATTGACGAGGTGAATGCGTCATTGAATATGAATATTCCCGATTCCGAGCGCTATGACACATTTTCCGGCTACATTCTTGATGTGATGGATCGGATCCCAAATGAAAAAGAGGAAGTTAGCATCGATTCTTTTCTGGTCATCGTGCAAGAAAAAGAAGGAAACCGGATCAATAAATACATCGTCCGCAAATTAGACAATCGCCATGACCCTGAAATTGAAGCCTCCCCCGCAGCAAGCGACGGGAAACCTTCCAAGGATGAAGAACCGTCAGATTAATTTAATTTTTTCAACCGGCTCAGTCAAATTAAACTGTTTGCTCAGTAACTCTCCTTTAAGCTCGATAGCCGCACTGGTGGCGGTTACCCGGTCCGACTGACGCTGGATGAAAGGAACGTTTTCTCCTTCCACCACAACAAACCCCAGTTCCCCGTCAAAACAATCACCATGGCAGGTGACCATACAGATCCCGCAGTGAAAGCACAGTTTATCATAAATCGCGTCTTTTTTCTGAGTAAATGCACCGGTCGGACAAAGCAATGCCGGCGGGCAATCTATACACCGAGATCGAAATGCCTCGCACGCTTCAGGGTTGAATTTAAATTGACCGGTGGAATTCTGCCACAGGTCGGCATATGATCCTGTTGAAAGCGGGCGCCGTCCTTTGACATCGGTAATGATGAGCGGAATCTCATCATCCAGAATTTTTGCCGTTGCCAAGACAGCTTCATCGATGATGGGAATGGGGACCGCCCAGGTTTGAATCACTTCCGGTCCTGCGGAGGTGTTAAATCCTCCCATATAATGCGGCTTCATGGTATGCATATCGGCGACCACAGACAAACAAGGCCTTTCTACACTGCTTCGGGTTCCGGACCCCATTACAAAGCCTGTTCCGCCATTAAGCATGATGCGTGTTCCGATGCCGATAGTTTTTAATTGCGGGTCTTTTTGGATCGGATTGATTTCACCGCAACCGCAAGCCGTGGCGCCCTTAAGTTTGCCGGGCAAAGGGATTGAACAGAAAATGCTCTCAACGGGGGTGTCTCCAGGGTTAACAAAGCCGACATAATTTCTAAAGGCATGTCGGCTGCCGTGAAGCATGGCATGGGGCATCCGGTCTAAGTTAATGTCACCCTTAAGGATTTTGCCGTCCGGGGTCTCCACTTCTATCCGGATATCCTTCCCGGCCACCATATCACGAAACAGATGTCCCCCACCGTAATGATCGTCATCCCGGCTGTGGCCCGGCCCGTAGATCACGGCATCAATAATGCCGATACTTTCATTGGGACATGGTCCGGGATATCCTTCGACACCATTGAAAAAGATCTTGACGGCTTTTTTAAAAACATTGGGTTCACGGAACGGAAAGCTGACGACGGCGTATGTTCCGGACATGAGGCCGCGGGTAGCGGCGGTCACAACATCAACATCTTCGAATGTCACTGAATTGCCGTTCCGGACCGCATTACATAACTCCGCAGCCGTCATAACGACAGCTTCGCCTCTGGACAGCTTCTCATTGATTTGGGTAATGGTCCGTTTCTTATTACGTGAATCGTTGATTGGCAACATACAAAACCTTTTTAATCAGGGCAAACGCATTTGGTTTCCGTGCAGCGTAGCGACGGCGTGTTTATCCTTCGGCTCAAACGGACTACTCATATTTACTGAAATCCACGCCGCGCCGGCGTCCGCGCTCCTTGTACCATTCCATTTCATCTGCAAGCGGTTCCACAATGGCGTCATCTGCTTTACGAACCAGCTTGATGGCTTCTGAAGGGCAAGTACTGATGCATACGCCGCATCCGATACATTTTTCCCGGATGATTTCGTATGCGTCTTCCCCCGATTCTATGGCATTGACCTGACAGCGTTCATCCGCGCAGGTGCCGCAAGCCGTGCATTCGTCGGGATCAATCACCGCATAGAAGTGAGAGTTAACGACAGTTGAAGCCGGTATGCCCAATTTGTTGATCCCCTGTAAAACGCCGCAGCAACATCCGCAACAGTTACAGATAAAAAAGCGCCCGTTTTGAAAATTGTTGGTCATGTGAACCAGTCCGGCTTCTTCGGCTTTCTTTAGCACCTCCTTGGCCTCCTCCTTAGTAATGGTCCGGCCCATGGAGGAATCATCAAAAACTCCCGGAATCGGTGCGAACGCCATGCAGACCTCGATCGGTTTGTCACACCGATTGCCCAACAATTCCTGTTCTTTTTTACAAATACAGTCAAACACCATAACCGACTGACTTTCCTCAATTAAAGAGGAAACCCGATCATATGGCAACGCTTCCTGGTGGGAAGGGATCTCGGTTTCGACGGGAAGCGTATGCATCATTTGCGGTGTGCTTGAAAAAAATTGCTTTCCGTAAGCCGGCATGAATTCTTCATTTAATTCAACAAACTCCTTGTCCAAGCGGTTTAGTTGCAACTCATAAATTCCGAAAGCCCAGGGAACCATCTTAAACAAATGGGTTCCGCCTAAATTAACCGACATGAGCTGCCCTCTATCCCCCATTGTTATTAATTTATCTTCCAGACCTTCCAAGGGGCGGCCGGTCCGCTCGGAAATCTGTTCGGCCGTTTCATGGGCCAGCCTCAAATCGCAGAACAGATCCGCTTCTTCCGGTAAAAAAATCTTTTTGAGTATTTTGATTTCAACTCCGCTGTCCGTTGACGGAAAACCGTTGGGAAGCGTGTCCAACACCTTTGCCAACTTGTAATACGACTCATCACTCATGTCTTCTAACCCCCATTATTTAAAAAGTTGTGTGCCGTTTAAGCCTTTTCTATAAATACCAAATTTACGCTTTCACGTCAATGACGGTAAACCACAAATGATCACAAACAAAATGGAAAAAATATTATTTGTGTTTAATTATTTTGACTGTTTTACGCGCTCCACATACTCACCGCTTCGAGTATCAATTCTAATAAGCTCTCCTTCTTCGATAAAAGGGGGAACCTGAACCATAACACCGGTTTCAAGGGTCGCCGGTTTTGAATCTCCGGAGGCGGTATCGCCTTTTACCCATGGATCCGCCTTTGTAATTTTCAGGTCCACGAAAAAAGGAAGAGAAATGCCGATGGGTTTGCCGTCAAAAAATAGAATATCACAGAGGGTGTTTTCCTTTAAAAAAGCTTTTGCTTCGCTCACCTGATCGGCGGTTAAAAAATCCTGGGAATAGTCAGACGTATTCATGAAGCAGTAGTTTTCGCCGTCGAAATAGAGATATTCCATCTTAAGTTCTTCTAGATCAGCCTTGTTGAACTTCTCACCCGAGCGAAAGGTTCGATCAAACTGTGCGCCCGTTACCATATTTTTTAATCTACATTTATAAAGCGCCTTACCTTTCCCCGGTTTGACGAACTGAAACTGAGTGATAACATAAGGCTCACCGTCAATTTCGATTTTAAGACCTTTTCTCAGGTCTCCGGATTCATACATAGGGTCGTTAATCCTCCTTTTTTACTGAGATCTCATAAAATAAAGTTGACTTTTCGCGCTGTCTCTAACATATTCGGCATACTTAGGCAAATCGTTTCCATGCATAACAGCTTTAAATATCAACAAACTAATCCCCCAACCTAACCGTTATGGAACAAATGATACTCATTATCGATTTTGGATCTCAATACAACCAGTTGATCGCTCGGAGAGTAAGAGAGTGCAAGGTTTATTGCCAAATTGAACCCCCCGCTATTCCGGTGGATGACATTTTATCTTTAAATCCTAAAGGCATTATTCTTTCCGGGGGGCCTTTAAGTATTTATGAAAAATACAGCCCCACCATCGACAACGCCATTTTTGATCTGGGTATTCCCATTCTCGGAATTTGCTATGGTATGCAATACATGGTAGCCGCATTAGGGGGCGCGGTAAAGCGAGCTCACAAAGGGGAATACGGCTTTGCCGAACTTCGTATTAAACAGAAAAACGTGCTCTTCAACCATGTTGATTCCCCTACGACTTGTTGGATGAGCCACGGGGATTCCATAGAAAAGCTTCCGAGGGGGTTTCAGATCACCGGCTCCACAGACAATACAAAAATAGCATCAACAGAAGATGTTAAAAACCGTTTGTATGGTCTGCAATTTCATCCTGAAGTTCATCACACGGTAAACGGAAAGCGGATGTTAAAAAACTTCCTGGTTGATGTCTGCGAATGCAAATCAACCTGGAGCATGAAATCTTTTGCAGTGGAATCCATCGCTCAGATTAAGGATACAGTCAAAGAAAAACGCGTGATTCTGGGATTAAGCGGCGGTGTGGATTCCTCGGTTTCCGCCATGCTCATCCATAAAGCCATCGGCAAGCGTTTAACCGGTATCTTTATCGACAACGGTCTTTTAAGGAAGAATGAGGGGGAAAAACTCCAAACTACCTTAAAGGAGCGTCTGAAGCTCAACATTCGTTTTGTCAGTGCCAAAAAGAGATTTTTAACACCTTTAGCGAATGTTACGGACCCTGAAAAAAAGAGAAAAATTATCGGTAAAGTCTTTATGGATGTATTCGAAATTGAGGCCAAAAAGATCAAAGGCGTTGAATATCTGGCCCAGGGAACCCTCTATCCGGATGTCATTGAATCCAGATCCGTATTTGGCGGTCCCACCTCAGTCATCAAGTCCCATCACAACGTCGGGGGACTTCCGAAAAAAATGAAATTAAAACTGGTTGAACCGCTTAAATACCTTTTCAAGGATGAAGTCCGCCAACTTGGCTTGGAGATGGGACTCCCGGACGAATTGGTTTGGCGTCAGCCCTTTCCAGGACCGGGATTGGCCGTCAGGATTATTGGAAAAATTACGCCAAAACGTCTTAAAATCGTAAGAGCTGCAGACGATGTTTTGCTTGAAGAAATAAAAAAAGCCGGATATTATAGAAAATTATGGCAGTCTTTTGCCGTTCTTCTGCCGATTAAAAGCGTAGGCGTTATGGGTGACCAACGAACCTATGAAAATATTATTGTCGTCCGTGCTGTAACCAGTAAAGACGCAATGACGGCGGATTGGGCAAAACTTCCGCAAAAGCTTCTTGGCAGTATCTCCAACCGGATCATCAATGAAGTGGGTGGCGTGAACCGTGTTGTTTATGATATCAGTTCAAAGCCGCCAAGCACTATTGAATGGGAATAGGATCAATGAACGACAACGATGCCGCTAATTTCAAAATTCGTTTGGATGATGAAAGTCCCGATGTAATTTTGCGAGAAGAGTTTAAAAAACAACGGATTGACAAATTGAGTCAAAGGATTACGGTGGTTGCCGTCCTTTTGCCTTGTTTGATTGGTATCGTGTTGTTAGTAGCCTACCTGGATATTAAAAAGCGTGTGGCGACCAATATTCATGCCGGCACAACCGTCGTCACAAACCTGTCCAAAGACTTAGAATCTCAACTGTCTTCGATTTCATTAAGACATCAGGAATTTGAAAAAAACATCACCCACAGCTTATCGACCCTTGAGAAATCCATCGCATCGATCAATAGCCGGGCTAATAAAATCGAAAAATCGATGGCAGCCATTCGATCGTCAAAGTCTGATAAAAAAGAGCTTGAAAGCGCATTGATCCAAATCGACCAGAAGTTACTCCCTATTCAGACGACCCTGGACAGTTTAACAACAGAATTTCAAAACCTCGGTGGATATGTTCAGAAGGAAATTTCAGATATAAACGATGCGCTAAGTACTCATGCCGGTAAGGTTAAAAAAGTCGGGACGGAAATATCCGCTTTGAAGACCAACACCGTTGATAAAAACAGGTTGGCTCGCACACTTAAAAGCGAAGGTGAGCGTTATCTAAAAATGATCCGCAAACTCGAACAAGAAATCACTTCGCTTAAATTTAAAATAAAATCCATTGAAGGCGCTTCTTCTTCATTATCGCCCGAACCGGATAGCACCAGCGAACCAGGCGCTGATAAAGCCGGGACCAGGATTATTGAGCAGACACTTGAGTAACCGTTCTCTCAATTCTTTTTATATCTTCCGGCAGGTCAACTTCCGGTGAATCATATGGGGTTACCACCACTTTGATCCGATGACCATATTCCAGTGCGCGAAGCTGTTCCAGCTTTTCAATCTTCTCAAGCGTTCCTTCCGGAAGCACTCGAAACGTCTCTAAAAACCGTCTGGTATACGCATAAAACCCAAGATGCTTGTAAGTATCATATTTTAAAGATTGATTTCGGCCAAACGGTATGGGCGATCGAGAAAAATATAGCGCAAATCCATCTGTATCGAACGTCACTTTTACGTCTTTTGGATTAGTGATTTCTGCATCATCTTCAATGCAAAACGCCAGTGTGCTCATTTCAATATCCGGTTCGGAGAAAAACGGTTCAACCATATCTCTGATACACCGGGGGTCCAGAAGGGGCTGATCGCCCTGAACATTTATAATAATGTCATCCAAATCAAGCCCGATTTTCTCAGCAGCTTCAGCCACCCGATCGGTACCGGACCGATTTTCCGATGAGGTCATCATGGCATGTCCCCCGAATTTTAAAACCGCATCAAAAATCCGTTGGTCATCCGTGGCCACGACTACATCGGTTAATTCAATATCGGCCTGTTTGACCCTTTCATAAACCCATTGAATCATCGGCTTATCCAGTATCCGAACTAATGGCTTGCCCTGAAACCGTGATGAGCCGTACCTCGATGGAATTATCGCCACAATATTGATCATGATCTCTCCGTTTTTACGGTGGCCTGCTCGTTATTATTTGATCTCAGAGACTTTACGACCGGCCGGTTAACCGTATTGTTTTTCATTGATTCTTTTAAATTAATTATTTATGGTTAGAAAGCTTATCGTTCAGGTCTCATCCTATTGCCGGCCGGGAAATACTTTATGAACCAAAATACTCTAATCAAGCTTCTAAGTGATGTAGCCTCAGGAAAATTGGCGGTGAATGACGCCGCAACCCGATTGCTGAGACTGCCCATTGAAGATATAGATTATGCTCATATAGACCATCACCGCTCCCTTCGCAAGGGGTTTCCCGAAGTGATTTTCGGAGAGGGCAAAACAGATGATCAAATCTCCGGAATTATGGACAAACTGGCCTCGCAAGAGGATGTTGTGCTGGTGACGCGTATTGATCCGGATAAAGCCGCAAAGGTGCTGCACCATTTTCCCGATGCCGTATACCATCAGGACGCACGCATGCTGATCCTGGAAAAACAAAAGCTTCCCAAAAAGGGAAAAGGGATGATTGTGGTTATTTCCGCCGGCACATCGGATATCCCTGTGGCAAAAGAAGCGTATCTCACGGCAGATGCAATGGCGAATCACGTGGAAACCATCTTTGATGTCGGTGTTGCCGGTATTCACAGGTTGTTTGACCATAAAACGATTCTGGAAAAAGCGTCCGTACTGATTGTCGTTGCCGGCATGGAAGGCGCCCTGCCCAGTGTAGTGGCCGGTCTGGTGAAAAGCCCGGTTATCGCTGTTCCGACCAGTGTAGGATACGGCGTCAGCCTGGGAGGATTAACCGCTCTTTTTTCCATGTTAAGCAGCTGCAGTTCCAATGTCGCCGTGGTCAACATCGACAACGGCTTTGGCGCGGGTTATGTTGCATCGACCATTAATCAAATATAAAAATACCTGGTGCCCATCCAGAAATGGTCTTTTTGCCCCATCTCATCGTTATGCGAAAAAAATAATCCTCGGAATATCAAACATATGCCTCCGGTTATTTTTTTCGCATGC
>JAUXEW010000071.1 GCA_030620375.1 Desulfobacteraceae bacterium
GCAAACGGCATGAGTGCTGATCAGGTTCTCAGGGCTATCATTGTTATGCGCCTTTTCGAATTCGCATATGAGCAACTGGCTTTTCATATTTATGATTCCCGATGTCTGCGCCGATTTTGTCGGATTGGCATTGCCGATAAAGGTTTCCGGAAATCGGCTCTCAACGCAAATATTAAACGCCTTTCCGAACAAACCTGGGAGGCGATTTTTCGCGATCTGCTGGGGCACGCCAAAGACGAAAAAATCGAAAAAGGTCGAAAGGTTCGTATCGATTGTACGGTTGTCGAGTCAAACATTCACCCGCCTTTGGATTCAATCCAGCTATGGGACAGTGTTCGGGTATTGACCCGTTTACTGAAAAAAGCCCGGGACGAATTTGGAACCCGGATTATTTTCTCCGATCATCAGCGTGTTGCTAAACGGAGAATGGTCGGCATCCAGTATGTAAAAAACAATAAGCAGCGTCAGCCCCTCTATGAGAATTTGCTCAAGCATACCCGCAAAGTTATAGGCTATGCCAGAAAAGCCGAAGGCATATTGGAGCAACACCCATCAGATATTCAATCATTTGCATTACTCAATGAAATCAAGCATTACACCGCTTTATCAGAGCAGGTTTACGACCAAACCTATAGACGGGTAATCCAGGGTGAACCAGTCCCGGCCCATCAAAAGGTCGTCTCTATTTTCGAAGAACACACCGATATTATCATCAAAGATAAACGGGACACCCATTGTTGATGTGGGCGTTCTTGTACTTGTACTCGATGTTGCGGATGTTGACGTCGTCGTCTGGCCAACTACCGTTGTTGTCGTTGTTGTCGGCACTGTCGTCGTCGTAGTCCCGCCTCCGCTGGCCGATGCCGGTTCAGACAACCCCATGTTGCGGATCTTGAAGACGGATTCCATCACGGTTGTATCATATCCCCGGCCCACGCCAGGTTTTTCCGTCTTGGCGGTTATCGTAATGCTGACTTGTCTGATCTCAGCCGTATCGGCCGTTGCGTTTCCATCGGCATCCTGACACTCAAACGTAAAAGCCTCAATATTTTCTGCAAAGCTTACAAAATCACTGTTTCCTGATTTTCGCTTTAAAACATCGCCGTCCAGCCAGTAAATAATCCGTTCATTGTCATCGTATACTCCGCTTTTTACGATGCTGCCGTCGTCGCTTAAGTCCGCCCACTCGGTTTTCAGAATCATAGATCGCCACACCGACACATGTCCCCAAAATCGCTTGAAGGATGACGGGTGAAGTGCCGGAAACGAAATAATTACCGGCTGCTATATGGTTTTTTTTCAATTGAAACATTTTTTCATAAAGGGTATGAGTTAAGCCCCCGCTTAAAGCAGTGGGGAATCGACGTTATATCTGTGTTAAGATTTGCTCGCTAACCCGAAGCAAGTTACGGGGAAGGTGCCCACTGTTTCGTTACCATACAAATCGGCATTTTTGATAAAAACTTAAGCGAAAAAACGTTTACAAAACAGCATATGCAATGGCGTTAGGATGAAAAATTGCAGTATATGAACTGTCTCATTTTTTTCGTTTCGCTGTTCGTGCGAATGATTACATACGGGAAGCCCGCCATCCAATGTGGCGGTGAAGCGGTTTTTCACTTCGCCGCCGATTAAAGAAACGGAAGGGGCTTTCCGGTTCGGTAGGCCAGCGCCTGGCAGGCGGCAATAAGCCGATCTTCTTGGTCGATTACCTTGATGTCGTAACTGGCGGTCTTTCGGGTTTTATTTATTTCTCGAGCAATGGCACGCAAGCGGGTTTTGTCGGATGGACTTGAAATATACGTGACATTAACATTTAACGCAACTGCAATCGTACCGTGAGTCTGGCATGCGGTTTGAAATGCTTCATCAATAAGGGCAAAAATCGCTCCACCATGCGCTCTTCCAAAAAGGTTGTTCATTTTTTCGGGCGTATAAATTATCTCAACAACCGAGTAACCTTTATCTAAGTCTACAAGCGCTATGCCGAGCGTATTGGCGAAGGGTTCATTTCGAACGGCTTTAAAAATAGCTTCTTTGATTTTAGGTTCCATGATATGAGTCCGATAATGCATTTATGATAAAGTGTTTTCAGCTTTAATTATTTGCCTTCCTTATTCAGAAATCACAAGTGTCATGTCCCACAAATGACTTGCTTTAGTTGAAATCAAAAAACCCTTTTGGCGACCGACATTGAATGCAGAGCATAATACATTTTTAAATACGGTGGCGCAACATGGTTTTTTTGCGTCATGATAAAATTTATTTTATATTGGATGGACATCTGGTATTAATAATTAGAAGTCATTTCAAAACCTATTGAAGAAGCCTTTTGACTGTTTCTGCTAAAGGTTCTTAATGCCGGACTCCAGGCGATGGGCGGATGCATGATGCTGGAAAAAACAGGCAGCACTTTTATCTATAGGGTTTACGCGGAAGGTGAATCTTTATTTAGCGCTGAAAAATCGCTAAAGGACTACCTCTCTGCCTTTCAAGACAAATTTGGCGTAAGTCTGGTTCATGAGGAAGAGAAACAATATGAAATCTTAATTTATAAATCTAAA
The DNA here is from genome assembly GCA_030620375.1 of Desulfobacteraceae bacterium. Classification (GTDB taxonomy): domain Bacteria; phylum Desulfobacterota; class Desulfobacteria; order Desulfobacterales; family UBA5616; genus JAUXEW01. The sequence goes on from JAUXEW010000071.1 coordinate 2,565, forward strand.
AAACCTGAAAAAACAAACCTTCACTCAGCCGGCAAAACATATGAAGAAGCCAAACAACACGCCATCAATGATTTTGGAATAAATCCGGATGAGTTTAATCAGACCATCAAAATTTTTAAAACATTTACTATTGATTTAGTTGATGCTTTAAAAATTAAGAACAAAAGTACGGTTGCCGGAGAATGCCGAAATGATTCACGTACCTTGTCGTATATTTTATAGCATGTATTGCTTTCGCAAATAGTTAGTGTCCGTTCATAAACGGCATCTTTTGGCCCAGAGCTTCGTTTTCGCTCTTTTGAAATCCTCAAAATAGCACGGCTATGCCTGCGGTTTCAAAATCGCTCAGGCCTTGCTCTGAACCAAAATCTACCATTTCTGGACGGACACTATTTAATGCAGGTTTTAGGTTATTTTAAATGATCTCCATAAGCTTGCCCAAACCATCTGAGGGTATGTTGCAGCGTTACGCCGACGCTATTATTGATCGATGCAAATCAAGTAAACGCTGCCGGGCGATAACGCTTTTTCATTATTTAAATTATCCTTATGGGTTTGAAGAAGCGATATTGTCCGGTAATTACGCACCACTGCCACATGAAATCAATCAAATGACCACCTGCTTTTCATTTGCCGCCCTTTCATATTTGGTCGCGGATAAATTAGGGATAGATCCTCGATTCTACAATATATACGGTCTTCAACCGCATCCGGACGACGAGTTCTATGATGCTTTCTCAGGCGATCATTCCTTCATTGATGTTGATGTGGGAAATAAAAACAGGTGTCTGTTGGATCGATTCGGAAATATGTTCGGTCCTGTCTGCTACAACCTTAACTACCGTACCATAACGGTAAGGCGAAATCCGCATACACGCCATCTAAAGAAAAAATATGTGTTTATTGATCATTTGACTAAAAAAGAACTCATCAACAGACTCATGTATTACAGAACGTCGGAGGGGGAAATTGCGATACTTGAATGCGGCCAGAGAACTGCAATGCGGTTCAAGATTGGAAATACGGATACGCCGCTCTGGCTTAAATATGTTAAGCCGGACAATCGATTGGAGACCGTTATTCATGAGTCACGGCCATTGATTGCAAATTTTGGGTATTGCTTAAATACAACTATTGATAAGGCAGGCAAGGTTGTTAAAAAAAATCTCTCCATATTTTCCCATGCGGATCAAGGCTGGCTTCAATATCGAGATAAATACAATCTTGCCGAATTTGAGATAGATGATTTAACTCCGTTTTTTAAGATGTTATCAGATTTATTAGGGTTTAAACAAAAAAATGGTGAAAAAACGAGGGGGAAAAATACGAGCGATCTCACTCATATTCTTTCACGGTGCGGAATCGATAATTTTAAAATATACCCTTTAAAAATTCCACCCGGTTTGGATAAAGGGAAAGTAGTCAGTGTCATCGAACGGATTAACCGAAGCGTGGAGTCGCAATACCACGACAACATCAAAAATGAAACATCGTCTCCCCTTTTTGTCGCCCTGCTGGCAAGAGAGCATTATCGTCTGAACCTATCATCATTAATAGAAGTTAACAGAGATCATGAGGGATACGTATACACTCAAACGGATCGAGATCAAGTCCTTCTCCAAGAGATTGAAGACCATGTTCGGCTTTCCACCAAAGTGCTGGATCTTTATAAAAAAAATCTTTTACGTGAATTTGGAATTGAAAGAAACCGAGCGAGCGCAACCGTGTATAATCGCTATGCAGAATGGGTAAATCGTCAAAAAATGAAATATGCTTCATTGGGATTACTCAGGAGGGATGATAAAAGAGCATACGATGAGACGATGGATTTGTATCTCTATAAAACCGGCAAATTGAAAAACAGGTCTAATAACGATTTGATGGGGGAGGTCTTATTACATGGCGGAAACCCATTAAACGCATATAAGCATATTTTGTTTAAAGCACTGGTTTTTGCATACCAGGCACAGACGATATTAAACCACAGACTATACATGCCGAAAATTCTTAAAAAAATTAAAATATACCTTAATCGCCAAACCGAGTTTAAAGAAAGACCGCCTGAAAACACTGATTTCCTGAAAGCCTTATAGTTTCTTAAATTTGATTAAAGCCATCCGCCATGGGGAGGGTGGTTTACCTGAATGGTCAAATACTTGACACCCTATTTAATTTTCCTTAGGATAAATCAATTGCGCGTGGCTACCGAATGAGTTAAAAAAAATGTATCATTAAACACTTTGAGTTGACCTTTAAAGATCTAGAAAGCAGGATATCATATGATTAGTGCTGTAGTGCTGGCTGGATATCAAAATAAACGAGAAGTTAAACGATACAGCAAGCTCGTTGGGGAACATTATGGCGAAACCTTTATTGAATCCGGGTACAAGCCTTTAAGGGAATTTCAAACCATAGAAAATGGGGTTAAAATCAGTAAACCGGTTATACAATTTACGCTTGAAAAACTTTTTCAAATGGACACTATTGAAGAAATTATCATCGTCGGTCATAAAATGCTTCTTGAACAGCGGCTTGGGGATTTTTTAAAAAATACCGGTAAATATTACCAGATAATTAATCAGAATAAACGATTATCAAACGATATTATCACACGATACAACATCACACCGAGCAAGGTGAAATTTAATTCCGTGACGGGAAACCTGATTAAGGGATACGCGGCAACCCGGGCATCAAAAAGCATGAAACATGCATTATTTGTCGCCTCGGATTCTCCGCTTACCACAGTTGGATTTATTGAAAAATTTTATCAGCTCTCTCATAAATGCACCGCTTATTCCGCCATCGTCGTTCCCATAATAGTGATTAACGAAAAAGAAGACAGGCTTGGCAGAAAACCATTAAGACTCATAAACGATTCTTCATATCAACTGCCAGGACATAAAGACGCGTATAGTCGGCAAGGATTCAGGCTGTCATCTCTTTTAATGGCGAATCCGAATTTTTTTGACCTGAATGTTACCGAGATGGCTTATAATCTAAGAAAGTTCTTAAGCCCCAAGATTCAAATTCGGTTCTTTAAAATAACGCGGAACTTGGGTTTTTCCAATATTTATTCAAAATATTTCTTAAAAAAGAACCTGAGCGTCAGCGATTGTGAAAAAATTACAACGGGTTTTTTTCGTGGAAATTTGACCATCATTCCGATGGAGGGTGAAGAAGCCTCATATGATTATGACGGGACCGATAAGGAATATAAAATGATCACGGAAATGTTGACAACCTGATAAAAATCCGGGTCCGGCAGCCGTTACCTCAGAGTCGAATTGATCCCCAGTATTTTTGGGTATATCGAATGGTTAAACCAATCAACTCCTTCACGTCATAAATTCTGTAAATATCTGCATAATCTTCCATCAGCCTTAAAAAGATTTCTTTGTTTTGATCATAAACCACCGATTCATGTTCGATCTGGATAATGCAAAGGGCATTTCCGTTCAGGACCAGGTTCGTCAGCTCTTCTGCAACGGGTTCTGGTTCCTGGAAGGCGCCATCCGTGGTAAGGACCGCAAGAAAAGGATGTTTTCTTTCCATATACAAACATTTAATGATCTTCGGGGACAGTCTTGTAAATTTTCCTTGGTAATTTAACAACTCTTTTTTTACACAATCAATCTCTTTGAACGACACCCAACCGGAATAGGTGGTATGGCTTGAAAAATTAATGGCTGCAAATCTCATGTGATAGGCTTTGCCGGTACGCCGTATCCAATTGATCAGCGAAAACTGTGACCTTAAAAGGGTATCATAAGGACCGATCCCTTTAATTAAATCAGCCTTCATGGTTCCGGAAGAATCAACGATAAGGGCAATGTCCGGGATATCTCCCTTATCAAAACAAACGGGATCACTCGTGGTCAACGGTATCTCTCTTTGATAGAGTTCAACTCCGGTATCACTGGGGGTCGGATAGATGCGTGTCTTAGACCATTTAATTTTTTTAATGTCTAACGTATCAGGGTTTTCTATTCTTTCAGAAAGATATGCTATTTCGGTCACCAGGGCATCCTTATCCTCATCGAGAATATCAATGATGACCTCGTCCGCCCGTTGTTCATACAGGGCGTTCAAAAAATCGTAACGCTTGGCGTATGAAACTTTTCGATTCTGTTGAATACTAAACTGAGTGAGCTTTATCAACAGATCCTTATTGAGCTGTTCATACAGATCAATATCATCATTATCAACAGAATTTTCATCCCTGTTTTTTTCGGTATAATCGATGTTTGGTTTTGGCTGAGTGCCATCAGCTCTATTGATTTCATTAGATTCATTATCGACCGGAGTAGGATTCGATGTCATTGCTTCCATGCCATCCTGATATCCCGATGAACCTTGGTAATCATCTGAATCCATATTAGAATCGTCATTCATAAAACCATAATCCGGTTGGTCCGCGGGCAGCGGTATGTTGAAGTCGGTTATCGGATTCTTATCAATCAGTTTTTTGTCCCCAAATCCGAAAAGCATTTGAGAGAAAGAGCTGCCCTGGATTTCATCACCCGTATCATCATCCTGCTCAATTTCTTGAATCAAAAATGGAATTAGATGTTTTGAAAAAGCATAGGATTGGTCATACCAGTTGCCATAGTCTCGAAGTGTGAAAGCAATTTCTTTAAAATCATTCGGTTCCAGACTTCGATCCATCGCTTTTTCCATCGCGGTCCGACTTTTCGTTGTTTCGAGAATCATTCTGGCAACCACACTTTCCATCACAGAATAACCATCCGGATAGTAGTTGCTGAATAATGGGTACATATCATTGTCAACAGCGGATAATCTGATTGAGATGTCTATTGAAAGGGAATTGAATTTTGATAACGGAATTGATCGATATATCGGATGTCTATAATTTTTGGCCATATAGAGTTGTGTTAATAACATGATTGACTTTCCGGATCGATACTCACCACAGAAATCATACAACGCGCACGTCACGGTGTCGACCACCAGATCTTCAAAAAGGCCGATAAGTAATTTTAGCGAGCGGATGAAATTATTTCTGATATGCCGATTTTTGCTGTTAGGGGAACCAAATCCAAGGTCTGAAATTGCATTGCTGCAACCGCTGACAATATGTTCGAACTGATTCCAATCATACGGACACACCGACCAGTGCCCTTTGGCATGTAGAAGCGCATAAGTGATAGCTGTTTTAAACGGGTCCTGGAAGAGATTGGCGATATGTTGTTCCTGAAGCATCTGGATACAAATTTGCTCGGCCTCGGGGTCAACCTTAAGGTGGGTATCCCACTGCTCATCAATTACGGCACTAAAAAGAAACGGGCATCTTTCAACAGTCGTTATGATGTTTGAACAAAGCCCCCAGTCCGGAGTGTGGGTAACGGAGTGGACAATATCCTTTATACGTTCCTGCATTAGAGCGATATTAAATTTTTTAATGCTTTTTTAAAGTCTTTCTTATACTCATCTTCTCTGTGTTGAAGTTGATAAGCTTCCAGAGATTTGTTCAACCAAAGATCGTTCTTATACGCTTCCGTAAGTAATCTGATATGCCCGGGTTCTATATATCCATTATCGCTTATGGCTTGAAACAGGTCCGGATGGTGTAGTTGAAAATCGATCGTCTTTGTATAGGCAAGATTGACGATATCTTTAACCGCATACCATTTCCCACCTTGATATTCTCTTTCCACCCAGTGCGGATTGAGTTGAAGTTTAGAGTATGCCACAAAAGGAAAGACCGCGTGAATATCTCCGGGTTCAACTTTAAGGTTCTTAATGTATGTGTTGACAAATTTATGTACAGCCTCATCAAGGGAGATGGCGTTATTGTCTTCATACCCTAAATATCTGTATATCTGCTGTATAAAGGTATTCATGTTTTTTGTATGGCGTGCCATATGTTTATAATTTTCAGTAGACAGTCTCCGGTTCTGTGCCAGGTAATTCAAAATTCGTTCGATGACTTTAACCGCTCGAATTAAGGCGTACCCCCTTGCGATACGTCCTAATTGAATGGAAACCCCGTCACTTAAGCCATAGACGTTCGGGCACATTTTTTTAGGGTAGGCTGCCAGATAGTGACATCCTGCCTCTTTGGCATGGCGGCCTTGAGGCGTTTTACAAATTTTTTCCGAAAAATTGATTCCTTTTTTACTGCGGCTTAAGGAATGAACACAGCTATTCATAGATTGCAAATAAAGCTTTAAATGTTCTGCTTCCGGACTGATTGGAATGGTTTTCAGCGACCCCATAATGTTAAGAACTTGAGTAATATGATTCGCGTCGCTGGAAAAAAAAAGGGAGCCGTTTCTATATTTACCGATCAATTTTTTATCGTGCATGGATGTTGGAAATATATCAATTGGAATTTCAATGGTTTGTCGTCTCCGAGCAGCCCGGTCCACCTCATTGGTCCCATGAAATTCATCTCCTTCATTCATCGAAAGGATATTCAACTGATACCGAATTTTATTTCCGTCTATCGTAAATTCATGGCCGGCAAACACCTTTTTCCCGTTTTCCAGTGTAAACTCTTTTTCAAGAATATGAAGCAATTTGTTTAAAAGCTTAGCCGGTGCTCGATTCGGTTCGTCCCAGATAAGCCCCGGGTAGGTTAACCAAGGCTTCTCAAAAAATAATTCCTGGGTTGTTTTTCCCTGGGTAATGGCTGAAAAGTCATTGTCAGAGTATATATTTGACCCGAAATCCACGTCTATGTCGGTTTTGTGCCATCCTTTTTCTTCTTCCCCAAAAAGGGCGGTCATGATGATTTTGGCGAAATCGGTTTTTCCCCTGTCTGTATCGCCCACCAAAAGCATGGTGGATTCGGTAATCGCTCCCAGAAGTCCCCAATCATAAAGACCAAAATATATTTTATCGTTAAACGGGGATATGGATTCCGATAAAGATGTGCTGTGAAAAAATCCTTTTCCGATTTGGTTGATTTTTTCTTGAAGAGAAGTGATGTCTACTGCAATCTCATTAAATTGTTGTATATCCATAATCCTTGACCTGACCCGGGCGATCCGGAAGGTAAAGTGCACCGGTTTTAACCGATTTATTGTTTTAATAAAACCCGGTGCTTCGCACTGGGATAAAACTGAAACTGTGAGGCACTAACGTGCCTCCCCTTTTCCCGCTATGCGGGTGGTAGTTTACTCAAACCGGATTTCCTGGACCATCTCCTGTTTTTTGATCACTGCTTGAATTTCTTTTTGGAGCATCGGATCCTTGATGGGTTCCACATGGGTTACATCACGACCGTCTTTATCTTGTTTGATTTTCCAGTCTTTAATAAAACCTGGTATGATGGCATAACCGCAGCCTCCGGAACCGCAACAGGTAGTGTCAAAAATGGCATATCCTGTCATATACAAGATCTCTCTCCCCTGAAACGGTATCCGGGCTTCTTTTGTTAAGACGTAATGACCGCCGATGGCCGTAACTTCCTGATTGATTTCGTGGTGAACAAATTCTTTGATGTCATTATTCGACATGATCATATTATCCTTTCTCAAGTTTCGCACCTCAAAATAGCACGCTATTCCTGCAGTTTCAAAATCGCTCAGGCCTTGCGCTGAACCAAAATCTACCATTTCTGGATGGACACCAATTATTTTACCATCTCTTCAATAACTTCTTTTACAGATGGAATGTCGTGTATCAATCCGGTGACTTCTCCGGCTGGTAAAATACCGGCATCCAAATCCCCCTGAATCCAGGAGGCGTCAATTGAATTTCCACCAAAACTAAATTCGGGTGTTTCACCTTCATTAACCATCTTCGCTGCCAGAGGTGTTCTTAATGCTCTGATTTGAAACGGGCCCACATTAACCAGGCAGGTCCCCGTGTCTTCATATTCCAAGAGTGTGTTTTTGTAATTCAGATGGGCAATACACTCAAGGGTAGCAATAAACCGGGTACCGATCTGTACCCCGCTCGCACCCAAATCCAAGGCAGCTTTATATCCACGGGAATCACCAATACCACCGGCGGCAATGACGGGAACTTTTACCGCATCAACCACCGCCGGAACCAGTACCATGGTTGACACACCGTTAAATCCCTGAATACCTCCTGATTCAGATCCCTCAGCGATAATCGCATCCGCGCCCAATGCTTCGGCCTTTACAGCAACCGAAACAGTTGGTACGACAACCAGTACGGTAATCGCCCGTTCATGCAGAAAAGGGATAAGTGCTTTGGGTGATCCTCCGGATACGGTAACGACACGTATGCCTTCTTCAGCCAATATCTCCGCGATTTTCGGTGTGTGCTGACTCATCACCTGAAGATTTGCACCAAACGGCTTGCGGGTCAGCTTTTTGGTTTCATGAATTTGAGTTCTTACCATCTCAGGTTCCGACACAAAAGCAGTCGCCAGAAGTCCGAATCCATCGGCTTCAGAAACGGCAGCCACCAGCTCCGGATTACATATGTTTCCCATAGCACCTTGAATAATCGGATAGCCACAACCCAATAATTCGGCAACTTTCGACATATTATGCTCCTTTTCCATTTAAAATTTGTTGTTTTGGTTTCGAAAACCGTAAATGGTAGATTTTGGTTCAGGTCAAGGCCTGAGCGATTTTGAAGCCGCAGGCGGTGCGGTGCTACGTCGAGGATTTAAAGCCTCCCCGCAGCAAGCTAAGGGGAATGTGCTCGCATTGCCGGTTCAAAAGAGCGAGAA
>JAUXEW010000198.1 GCA_030620375.1 Desulfobacteraceae bacterium
TTGGGATTCACGCAAATTTTATAGCCTTGATTCATGAACTCCGGCCTGCCGCGCCAGTGCCGTGTCACGGCTGGACGGAAAACGCATGGAAATAGAAAAGTGTAAGGATGTTACATCAAGTTGACTTGGACTCCAACCGAGAGGGGCTTCACCCTCAGCAAGGCTATAGGCTCTACGCGCAGGAAACCTGTCTGGAAGCCTGCGGGCTTGAAGCGGACTCGGAACTGTGAACCCTGAACCTTTGAACCTACAAACCTTTGAACGGCATTAATACAGGAGTTGCAACATGGCTGAAATGATGTACCGGGATGCATTGAACCGCGCCCTATTTGAGGAAATGCGAAGGGACCCATTCGTATTTGTTATGGGAGAAAACATTGGCTGGCGCGGAGGATCCTATAAAGTAACGGAAGGGCTGATGGATGAGTTCGGTTCTGAACGGGTGATCGACACCCCTATAGCGGAAGCTTCCTTTACCGGAGCGGCTGTTGGTGCCGCCCTTGTCGGCACGCGCCCTGTGGTGGAACTTTTGTTTATCGATTTCATCCTGCTCACCATGGACCAGATCGTAAATCAGGCAGCCAAGTATAAATTCATGTCCGGCGGCCAGGGTCATGTTCCGATGGTTTTAAGGACCCAGGGCGGGATGGGAAACGGCCTGGCCGCGCAGCATTCTCAAAGCCTGGAAGCGTTGTTTTATCATATTCCCGGTTTAAAAGTCGTGATGCCCTCAGTGCCCTGTGATGCGTATGGTCTGTTGGTCGCGTCCATCCGGGATGATGAACCTGTAATTTTCATAGAGCACAAATTGTTATACATGACCAAGGGAGAGGTCCCCGAAGAAAAATATGTCATCCCTCTCGGTGAAGCGCATATCAAAAAAACCGGCGAGGATGTCACTCTTTTAACCTATTCCCACATGACCTTGAAGTGTCTTGAAGCCGCCGAGTTGCTTGAAAGAGAAGGCATCAGTGTCGAGGTTGTTGATTTGAGGACCCTGAAACCGTTGGACACAAAAACCATTTTGGCCTCTGCCAGGAAGACCGGCCGGGTTATCGTTGTGCATGAGGCCTGCAGGCGGGGCGGCATTGGGGGTGATATCGCCGCCATGATCATGGAAGAGGCTTATGACGATCTGGATGGTCCGGTGGCCCGTATATGCGGAAAGGACACGTCCATACCATATAACCTCAATTTAGAAAACGCCTGTGTTCCAACGGTTGAGGAAATAATTGAGGGTGTCGTTAAGATGGTATAGCTGTCCGGAGGCACACCAAAAATTTTTAAATAGATGTGTCATCCCGTGATAGCGGGGGCTTATGAATTCGATCTAATCTGATTCTTTTCGTCGTCGTGAATCAGAATTTTATAGGGACGAGGGACGACGAGGACAAAGTCTGTACTCTGTAATCGCGTGTGGAACTTAATGAAAATAACCCCGGATTTCATGTAGTTTCATACGAGCGCTGCCGCTGGCCTGAAAATCGGCCAGTTTAATCGAAAAAAAACTCCAGCATGAAAAATTTCGAATATCGATTGACGAATGTCGAATTAAGGAATCCTTTCTATTTTATCTTTTAAAAAGACAGAGCGAAGCGATACCACAAATCTTCAATCTTCAATCTTCAATGCGCTTGTCCGGGTTAGGTAGCTCCACTCCTGATATATTTTTTGACCAGATTCCTCAGGAGCCGGCCGTTTCCCTGGAAATAGTTAATCACCATGACTATAATTAGTATCAGGCCCCAGATAAACTTCTTGTAGAAAGGGTTAAAACCGAGGATATTCAGTCCACTTTGCAAAACCTGCAATATTACGATGGCCATACAAAGCCCCAGTACGTTGCCGCGTCCGCCCTCCGGGTCCGTCCCTCCCAGGATAGCAATTAAAACCCCCAGAAGCAAATAGGCATAGCCATAACCGGGTCTCATCGAATTCACCCGCGAAATAATGATAATGGCCGAAATTCCCGCCAGCAAACCCGATAAAAGATATGTTTTGATAAGAACCCGGTTAATATTAATTCCGGAAAATCTGGCTGCAAGGGGGCTGGAACCCAGCATATACATTTTAAATCCCTGGGAACTTTTTTTTAGTATGAGGGATACCATCAATGCCACGGCGATAAAGATAATCAACGGCATGGGTATTTCCAGTATGGTCCCGCTTCCTATGAACAGAAATTCCTCAGGAAATCCCCGGACGCCGTGCCCTTTGGTTAAAATTATGGCGGCCCCGACAAACAGACTGTTCGTACCCAAGGTGGCGATGATGGCCGGTACCTCGACCAGAGTAATGACGAGTCCATTGATTAATCCGCAAATAAGGGAAACTGCCATGGCGGTGAGGATGGCAAGTAAAATAATGACACCGGGTGAAATACCCAGGGCCTGCGCGTCCACATGGCTTGCCAGAACCATAGCACTTGCGACACCACTCAGGTTGGTGATTGAAACGACTGAAAGATCGATGCCGCCGGTAATCATGGCCAGCATGATACCCAGAGCAAGCAATCCGTACTCCGGAAACTGACTCGTCATGGATTGGAAGTTGACCAGTCGCAGAAATTTTTCCGGCAGAAATATCGACATGACCGTAATCGCGGCGATCATGAATATGAAGAGTGTCAGGTTATCCGACTTGCTTATTTTTAACTTTCCAATCAACGCTTACTCCTGTGGGTCGGGTGTAAATCACCGCCGTTGGTAAACGGCAGTTATCCGCTCATTATCAAAGGAGGTGGTTAATAGTACCTGGAGCACTCCTACATTTTACATGTCGGCATAACACAAATTGCCACGGACATTCCAATAACCAACGGTCTTGATTCACACTCCTGTGGGTCTCGTTTCGCTATCCGGCAAAAGAAAGGTTCTTTCTACTCTGAAATTTGCTTTGGTAGTGGGTGATGCTCACGCCCAGGACGATGATCAGTCCTATGAAAAACTGGTGCCAATAAGAAGACAGGCCCATTAGTACGAGGTTCTTCTCCAAAATAACCATCATGACGACACCCAGTAAAGTTCCGGTCAGGGTGCCGCTGCCACCCATTATCCTGGAGCCCCCGATGACGACGGCTGCGATGACCTTCAAAAGCTCGGTATCAACGATATAATTCGGGTTGCTGTATCGGATCAATGACAAATGCATCACCCCCATAATTCCCGAAAGAAATCCGATATAACTATACACGAAAAACAACGTTTTCTTAATACTAAATCCGGCCCGTTTGGTGGACTCGTAACTGCCGCCGATGGCGTAAATGGATTTACCCAGTAATGTACGCTGCAGAATAAACCATGTCAGGACGACAATGCAGAGCAATAAAACAGCAAAAATGGACAGACCAAAGGTGGTCCCATCGGCCCTCGTCAGGGTGAGCACTTGCAAATGACCAAAAATCTTAAAACAATCCGGCAGTTGTCCTGTATTTACGGCCCTTGTGCCAACGAATACCAAAAGGGCGCCATGAAAAATATTGGCGGTACCCAGGGTAACAATGAGGGCCTGTATGCGAAAGGAACTGATAAAAAAAGCGTTGATAGCCCCCAGTGCGGTTCCAACGGCACAGGAGATGAGAAAAGCCAGCAGCAGATTGTCCACCCCAAGTGCGATGAGGGTGTTGACGGCAATATACTGTCCGGCGATCGCAATGGCGGGAAAGGAGATGTCGATGCCGCCCGTCAGCAGTCCCACGAAGAAAGCGATGGCCAGAATCGCCATTCCCGAGCTGCTTTTAATCAGATCGAACATGTTCTCAAGGGTGAGAAATACGGGATTGATTGCGGTGACAACAAAACTGAATGCCAGAATGACGAAAAAAAGGTAGGTTTCGTTTCTTTTTAATAGCTTGGCGATCATTTAACTTACCGGATCAATAGTTTGCGCTGCAGCGATATCAAAAACATTGCTTTCCGAGACACTTTGGGGATCTTCAATTACGGCTTCTATCCTCCCTTGCCGCATGACAAGCACTCGATTGCAGTGCTGTAACACCTCCTGGATCTCGTCTGAGATCAAAATAATTCCCACCCCCTCGCGCGCGAAGTCACGGATGATATCATGGATATTTTTTTTAGAGGCGATATCAATCCCGATCGTAGGACCATCGAGAATAAACAGCTTCAGATTTGTCGCCAGCCATTTGGCCAGTACGACCCTTTGCTGGTTGCCTCCGGATAAGCTGCTGGCGGGCAAGTCCGCGGATGGTGTCTTAATTTTTAAGTTATTGATCCATTTGGATTCAATTTGTTTCCTTTTATCCCCGGATATTAATTTGAACCTGTTCAACAGGGTTTCCACCACCGTCACCACAATGTTGCTTCCGATGGATTTTTCAACGAAAAGGCCCTGGAGCAATCGATCCTCGGGCAGATATCCTACGCCCAGCCGCATAGCCGCGTCCGCCGATGAGATCGAGACGGGATGGCCATCCAGAATTATGTCTCCGGAATCCGGCTTATTTAATCCGAACAAAGACAGAGCAAGTTCCGTTCTTCCGGAGCCGATCAATCCTGTTATGCCAAGAATGTCACCCCGTTTGATGGAAAAACTGATGTCGCGGTAATGACCCTTACGGTTTAGATTTTTTACTTCGAGTAAATTATCGTTTGAAAGCTTTTCCCGATCACGCTGGTAGGCTGTGGCGTCGATCTTTTGACCTGTCATTAAAAATGTCAGTCTGCTGTTATCCAATTCGCCCGCCAAATAGTCCCCGATTTTGGCGCCATCGCGGATGATGGTTACATACTCAGCAATTTCAAATATTTCTCCAAGCTTGTGGCTGACAAAAAGCGTGGCGAGTCCCTTTTTCTTCAATCGCATAATGACGGAGAACAGATGATCCACCTCGGCCTTGGTGATAGCGGAAGTAGGCTCATCCATAATGATCAGACGCACATTCTGGGTAAGGGCCCGCGAAATCGCCACTATCTGTCTTTTGGACATGGAGAGATCTTCTACTTTCGCAAAAAGATCTAATTCCTCTTCAATTTCCTCTAAGGCTTTTTCTGCGGTTTGGAGAACCGTTTTTTTACTGACAAATTTATTTCCCTTTTCGAGTAGTTGATTCAAAGAAATATTTTCAGCTACCGATAAATTCGGAAAAAGGGATAAATCCTGATAAATTATCTGGATACCTTTACGGATGGAGTCGATGGCGTGTCCGGGTGAAAAAAATTTGCCGTTAATCCTTATCTCACCGTTATCAGGCTTTAAAACTCCGCCAATTATTTTAATCAAAGTTGACTTGCCGGAGCCGTTCTCTCCCACCATACAGTGTATTTCACCCAAATCAATTGAAATACTCACATTATCAAGAGCTTGAACGCCGTCAAATGCTTTGCTGATGTTCTTTACTTCCAAAAATGATGCCAAAAACGCCTCCCTCGTTAACGCATAAATCCATTAATACAGATATCGTTGATTGGTTGATTAGTTGATTGGAGAGAAA
>JAUXEW010000236.1 GCA_030620375.1 Desulfobacteraceae bacterium
AGATCACGAAGAAAAAGAAGAATAAAATATATAACCTTCGTGCTCTTCGTGTACTTCGTGGTGTGGTCAAACTTTTTTTGCCACAAAAAGCACAAAATTCACAATTAAGAAACTAAATGTTGCGCTGATTCCCCCAACCCCCGACCTCATTATCCTGCCACTATAAGGATTATCAGCGCAAAGATCAAGACTTGGATTTTCGATATCCGAGCCAAAACAGCAATGCTGTCACGGCCATGCAAAACCGGCAAAACAGATCGCCAAACCGGGTATAAAAGGTTTTGTATTGAATCATCGGCACCGAATGTGACAAAATCGCATCTTCAAAAAGCCCCGTGGTATCGATGATCCGCCCGTCCGGATCAATGAATCCGCTGATACCGGTATTTGCGGAGCGGACCACGACACGTCGGTTTTCAACCGCACGAAATACGGTCATGGAAAAATGCTGATGCGGCGCACCGGTTCTACCGTACCATGCGTCGTTTGTGATATTAATTAAAAGTGACGAATCATTCATTACCATGACCCTGGCCAGGTCCGGGAAAATGACCTCAAAGCAGATCAAAACGCCCAACCGGTGTTTTTTCCACAAAAGGGTTGTCCCTTTTTCTCCGGGTTCAAAATCCCCCACATGTTCAACCATTTTACCGATAAAGGGGAACCATTTTTTAAAGGGGACGTATTCGCCGAAGGGAACCAGGTGAACCTTGTCGTATCTTCCCGAAACCGACCCGTCGGGATTAATAAGATAGGCGCTGTTAAAATACGTAATCTTTCCGTTATTTAAAGAGAATGAAGGACTGCCGATGATAAAACTAGTCCCGGTTTCGGCAATTCCCTTTTGAACCATACGGGTCAATGGTTGGTCATATAAAAAATAAAACGGGATTGCCGTTTCAGGCCATACAATAAGGTCAGGCGAATGAGATTTGGCCGAAAGGGAGAGATTAATATATTTTCTCGCGGTTGACGCCTGAAACGTGGGGTCCCATTTGATGGACTGGTCGATATTCCCCTGGATTATGGTTATGGTTGATAAGGGGGATTGTTCAATCAACTGCTCCGTCAACGCTAAACGATAGTCTCCATAAATAAATACCAGTCCGAGAAGGGTTACCCCAACACCTAAAGATCCGGCTGATAGCTTCTTAGAGACCCTGCTGCCATGCCATTTCTTTTTTGAAAGGCTGAGATATCCGAAAAAAAGAATCCCGTTCACGCCGGCAATCAGAAATGACACCCCGTAAACTCCACATAAATCCGAAATCTGAATAAGATGCAGACATTCAAATTGCGAATACCCCAATAATTCCCAAGGGAATCCGGAAATTAGAAAAGAGCGGATATATTCCATCGAGACCCACAACACAGGGACGCATAACAGGCAGATTAGCGGATTTTTGGAGAGCTTGGATAAAACACCGGAAAAGGCGGCCAGATAAAGAGCAAGATAAAGCGATAAAAGAAACATGACCGGCAAGCTTAGTGCCCACGGCAGATCACCGTAGGTGTTCATGGTATAGGCCGCCCAGTATATCAGCGTTAGGTAGTGGATTAATCCGGCCAAAAGACCGAGACGAAAACCGTTAAAAGGGGAAAGGTCTCTGACTGAAACCAGCAAAGGGACCAGTGAGAACCAGGCCAGCCATTTTATTCCAATATTTGGAAAGGCGCCGGTTAACAATACACCGCTTAACACCGCCAAACCGATTTTTGTTCTATCAATAGGTTTTTTTTCCAACATCAACCTTGACAGCCTCGTAGTAAATCAAAATCAGTCATGCTCCGCCACTTCGGCATGTACGACATCTACCGTTATGCCCTGCAATATTGATGGATCGCTAATCTGTCCCAAACCCAGCGGAAGTGTGGCGGCCTGGCCGGGTGAAATGGTTTTTCCGATGGTTCGGGTCATTTGCCGAGCCCGACCGGTCGCATCGCGGAATTGAATCATCAGCCGGATATTTTTAAGCGGAAGGGGGGTTGTATTGTTGACCTGGGCGAATGCATAACGATTTCTGCTCAGACCGATCTTAGCCCGCAGGTACTGGTTGGGATTGTTCGGCAGGTCCAGTCGTACCAGCGCGCTTTTAGCCTGTTGGCCTGATTCCGTTCCGGAGCCGGAAGCTGTATGATAATGTCGCATGGCGCTTTGACGATTACCTTTGGCAAGGGCGATATCCCCCAATGCCTTATGGGCGGCGGCCGTGGGGAGCAGGTGCAGACTGCGTTCAAGATCGGTGTGGGCCCCATCCCGATCACCCAGTTTTTGCCGGGTCAACCCCCGCTGGACGTAAAAACGGAAGAAATCCCGATTTAGCTCAATGGCCCGATTATAGTTTGTCAGGGCATCACCGTATCGTTCCTGAACAAACCGAACATCTCCTCGTAATGCATGGAATAATGCTTCTTTGGGTTCAATCTTAAGTGCTTTTTGGGCCAGCTTGAGTGCCTGGTCCGTTTGTCCTTCGGAAAGGGTTTTCCGTCCCTCGTCATGTGCCTTATACGCATCCTGGGTCTTTCGTAAATGAGCGGTCATCTTCCGGTATGGCTCCGTTCCCAGAATTCCGCCGGAAGGAAGCGCCAGGGCTTTTTTCCGGTTGGCTTCAACGCGTTCCAGGGATGGCGGATGACTGGAAAACATTCCGCTTAGCCAGTCTTGCCGCCTTTCCTCCGAAAGGCGAACAAAAACCTCCTGAAGGGTTACGGCGGCCTGGGGGTCATATCCGGCTTTGGCCATATATTCCATACCGTAAAGGTCTGCCTGCCTTTCGGCATCACGGCTGTACTTTTGCGTGATGAGGGTGGCGGCTAACTGAGCGCCCACGATTCCGAAGTCGGCATATTTGCTGTCACTGACGGCAATACCCGTTGCGACCACAGCACCCTGAAGCAACAATCCGCGTTCCATTGCTTTTGCGCCATGGCGGGCGGCAGCGTGAACCATTTCATGGCTCAAGACCGCTGCCAGTTCAGATTCGTTCTTAAGCTCGGTCAACAATCCCCGGTTGAGCGCAATTTTGCCACCCGGCAGTGCCCAGGCATTGGGTGTGGAATTGTTCAACACCGCAAACTCGTACGGGAGCTTTCGGTCGCTGACGGCAGCCAATTTTTGACCAACGCCGTTGACGTATCGGATCAGTTCGGGATCGACAACGTAGTCTCCCCCCTGCATCTGCCGGCTGGGACCGTATTGCTCTTGTCCGATCTGAATTTCCTTAGACTCGGAAACAAGCGCGAGTTCCTGCTTGCCCGTAACTGGATTCATCGCGCACCCGGAAAGTACGGTGATCCCCAAAAGCATCATAATGAGTAATTTTCGTATCATGATCATCCTCATAAAATCTTATGGTTCTTCTTCAATTTAGTTGGAGAAGAGGTCCAAGGAGTCAAACAAAGCATAATCCCGATCCCTGACGCCCGTGAACCGTTACCGTATTTCTATCATCCTCTACCAAATTCCATCCAGACATTACCCGATTATTTCAAAGTATATGCAACGGTTGATCAACTGTCAAGCTCAGAAAGCGGCTTATAAATTTAAATATCTTTTTGATTCAATAGGTTGGAGTATATCTTGGGTATTATGTAAATACTGCTTGACCGTTCTAAAATCCCTGTGATAATTGACGAAGTGCGTTTAGCCGGCGTAGCTCAGTTGGTAGAGCAGCTGATTCGTAATCAGCAGGTACGCGGTTCGAATCCGCGCGCCGGCTCCAGAATATATTTAGGAATTTCAAGTGTTTATGCTTGAAGCCTTTTTTTGTTTTTGGCCCAAACGTGCGTGAATCGGGTCAAATCGGGTCATTTTTGTAGACAATTTGCAGACAAGTTTAATTTCAGTTCGCAACAAAAGCAGGAAAACGGGTTTACACCTTCGGGCGTAAGCCCGTTTTTTTGTTGGGAGAGAGGATATAAAAATGGCTAAGAAAAAAGAATGGAACGATGGTTTTAATAGTAAATTAATGGCTAAAACTATCGGGATATTAATGTTCGCAACTTTGTTTGTTGGGGCATTTATTGGTTTTTTAATTGTGCATGGACTGTCTGTTGCAGTTTGGCTCTTTTTAATAGCAGATGGATTATATCTGTGGTTTGTAGTTGCGATAAATCTTATTGTTTATGGGCGGCCATTTAAACCGAAAACGGTTGAGTATAGAACTGACCAGGCAACGGGAACCCATAGTCCATGGGAAAGTGATTGAAATGAGGAATGGTGGAGGCGGCGGGAGTCGAACCCGTGCCCAGGCGGATTTCTTTTATAATATCAATAGGTTTTAGATGGGGGGGCAAGATGGTGGCAAGATTCCTTGTCAGTGGACGAAGATGATTTTACAATAATCGAAATTGAGATTTACTTGACTTGACAATCGTAAATAATGATATCTAAAATTTTAGCAGAAATTGGATATATCTCAATGTATCTCAGCGACGATCTGAAC
>JAUXEW010000164.1 GCA_030620375.1 Desulfobacteraceae bacterium
ATTTGGATATGTCCGCGTTTATGAACGGGTTGGTTTATGGGACTGATGATTTTCTGGTCTGCGGCAAGCGGCGGGACATCCTTGAGGTTTTCGGCCAGCGTTTTGCTGGTCACCGTCAGACAGTCGCCCTGCAGCAGACCCTCATCGAGCAGGTATTTCATTAAGGCCGGAATACCGCCGACACGGTCTAAGTCTTCCTGAACATAGCTGCCGCTTGGCTTCATATCGGCCAGCAGCGGAATTCGATCGCTGATTCGCTGGAAGTCATCGATGGTCAGGGGAACATCCACCGAACGTGCCATGGCGATCAGATGCAGCACGGCGTTGGTGGATCCGCCCAGGACTGTGATTACAACCATTGCATTTTCAAATGCCTGACGGGTCATGATATCCCGCGGTTTGATGTCCTCTTCCAACAATCGCCGGATGGCTGATCCGACCCGGGCACATTCGGCGAGTTTCCGGGAGGATTCAGCCGGAAGACTGGCGCTATAGGGCAGCGACATTCCCATGGCTTCAATGGCTGAGGCCATTGTATTGGCGGTGTACATGCCACCGCAGGCCCCGGCACCCGGGCAACTTTTTTTGACGATGGCCTGGCGGCGCTGCTCGTCGATGGATCCGGCAATATATTCGCCGTAACTTTGAAAAGCAGAAATTATGTCCAGTTTTGCATCCCCAAGCCGGCCGGCACGAATGGTGCCGCCGTAAACCATCAATGACGGCCGGTTGATCCGGCCCATGGCGATCAGGCACCCGGGCATATTTTTATCACAGCCTGGAAGTGAGATATTGGCGTCATACCAGTGCGCCTTCATGACCGTTTCGATGGAGTCGGCAATCAGATCGCGGGATTGCAGGGAATAGCTCATGCCTTCGGTACCCATGGATATGCCGTCGCTGACCCCGATCGTATTGAAGCGCAGCCCCACCAGGCCAGCTTCATCAACGCCTTCTTTGACTTTAGCGGACAGCTGGTTCAAGTGCATATTGCAGGTGTTGCCTTCAAACCATACACTGCTGATGCCCACCTGGGCTTTTTGCATATCAGCATCGGTTAGCCCGACGCCATAAAGCATTGCTTGAGACGCCCCTTGTGATTTCACACCGGTGATACGGGAACTGTATTTATTTAATTTTTGAGACATGGGATTTTCTTCCCGCTTTGTGCAACGTTAGGAGTAATGAAATTAGCATTTTCGATTGAATATTAATTAATTCGGGAATAATGTCAACCGTGAAGAAAATATCGTAATTTAGTGGATTGAAGCGACATCGACAGATATTCAACCATCAACTTAAAGGAAACCGAACATGACATTAAAAGCGCAACTCAACTGGACAGATGGAATGCAGTTTATTGCCCGGGCGGGCAAAAGCCCTGCTGTGGTTCTCGACAGCAGCGAAGGCGGCAGTGGAGCCAGTCCAATGGAAATGGTCTTAATCGGCGTCGCCGGCTGTTCAGCAATTGACGTTATCATGATTCTGGGGAAAAAAAGGGTCCAGGTAACCGGTTTTGAGGTCAACATCACCGGTGAGCGTGCGGAAGAGTATCCCAAACGCTACACGGACATTCACATCGAGTTTGTTTTGCACGGCAAAGGTATCAAGCCTAAAGCGGTGGAACAAGCCATTCAGCTTTCTGAAACTAAATACTGTGGGGCCATGGCCTCGCTAAATGCCGATTTTAAAACGACTTACCGTATTGTTGATGAGTGAACCCGGATAAATCGGTTTTTTTGTCTATCCCTGAAATTTTTCAATTCCTTCAACAGCGGTTGGTTTTCAGGCAATGCCTGTGAGATCTCGAGCAAAAGATTATCCAGGCCGTTTAAAAAGCGTTTGCCATTGTTGATATAACTGTCTTTTATGCCTTTAATTTCCATCCGAAGACAGATACCATAGATACCATAATAGGCGTCACTGAAGCGGATAAGTTTCTTTGCAACGGCAGGCCCGTATGTTCGGCACAGGACCTTCCACAAAGAGAGTTCCGGGTTGTAGGCGGCGGTGTTCCATTCATAATCAGCAACCGTCGCGTACTTTATCTTGTAAACTTCACTGTAGGCACTGCCGTTTGTGTACATCTGCCGTCCATGGTTATATCGTTGAAAATCTTTCGGCTTGTACGTGTCATAGGGTTCAAATAGGTTGCACATCCTCACCTTGCCCGGGTAGTAGGTTGTATACCCCCCATATCGCTTTGTTTCGAGGTTTCTCGCATACAATGTGTTATCCCAGATCATCGGCCACCTGCCGATAAGCGATTTGTAACGATAGAGATCGGCCATATCAATGGACAGAGATCTTATGGTGGGCCCGGTCCAGATGACGGCAATATCCTGAGGGATTTGAAATGTCAGTTCTTTAAAATATATTTCCGCTTTTCCGTCGCTGCGATCAATATGTTCATTTGCATACCACGGCGGGCAAAACTCAAAGCGGGTTCCCGGATAATCCGTGTCAATCCATTGCTTCAGTTTATTAATGAGATGTGCCTGAGCATTTTGAAGATTAACGAACCGTTTTTTATCTTCTAAAGTGTACAGTGAGTAATGATAACGGTTTTTATCGGTATACGGCACAAAATCATCCGATAGAAGCATAATCGTATCTGCGCCGGCCTCCAGTCCGACCTTGTAGACATCTTGAATCATCTCGAAGCTTTCCGGACTGCTGTGGGTCCATGTGTATCGCAATTGATCGCTGAGATTTTCCGCCGATTGCTCCATTGCAAAATGGGAATAAGGGTTTACCATCGCAGCAAGGCTCATCACCCCGCTTTCTCCGAATATTCTGCCTGCGGCTTTGACGCCCTCTCGATAGAGTGGATCGATCTGATGCCAGTTTTTCTTTGTCCGGTTATAGCCGAAATACACTTTATTCAATTTGTAAAGACTCATCCGCTCTATGGCATCGAGATCATTTTGCAGCTCTTTTTTATTTTTCCAGTTTTTAAACACATAGGATCGGCCTAAAAAATCAGGATAGTCGATAATGGTTGCGTTGTGATAGATACATTCATCATTTTCGAAGAGTTGGACAGCGGTGGCGGCTGCATTGAAGTTACCGATGGGTGTTTCTCCCAATAAAAATACGACATGACTGTTGCCGACCTGCTCGGCCTTGATGATATAGCCCTGTTGTTTGTCGCCGATGGATTGCAAAGGAAGGTCCGGCTGAACTTCATCATAAAGTCTGTTCCTGCCGATACTTAAGATCAATTTTGTGCTGAATATGTCATTGAGGTAAAAATCTTTTTCCAACACACGGACTCTCGTGCCGTGGTGGTTTTTGGCAGAAATAAACTTGTTCAGTACCTTGCTGATTTGTTTTTGCAATATTTTTGCAGCGGTAAGCTCAGCGGGTGCCGGGTTTTCAGGAAGAACAATCACAGGAAGAAGTGATCCCGGAATCCCGGAATCGTAATAGACAACGTCACTTACCCATTGGAGGCTTTTGGGTGTGGGAATAATTTTTTCTTCCAGGGTGAGTTGTCGCGCAAAAAATGGTTTAAAACGCTCTAAAGCAGTAAAGTTCCACTTTGAGTAACGATAGTCGATATCGTCCAACCACAGGGTCCCGTTACCTTTTAAACCGAAAAACAGACGGACAAAGCGGGTCCTGTCAGGGATATCTCCTTCCGAGAACGGATAGTTATAAGACCTTCCTCTCACCCGGCCCCAGGGGAAATCATCAATCCGCCAATAATTTGAAAAGGAGTAACTTTTATCGGAGTTGTCGATCAGCGTTCCGGTAATGGGGTTCAAGTATCCCGGATTAACAGGCTCCCGGTGTTCATCAAAAAACAATACCTTTATAACAACCGCATCATAGAGTTGGACACCCAACCGGTATTTATTGCTTACAATGTTTTTTAGTCTGATACGATAGGTAAAATAGTAATTACCCGGAATCACGGGAATATAACCGCTGATGATCCCTTCCGCTTCATCCAATTCCGCTGCCTTTTTTCTTACAATCTTAACGCTATGCCTGCCGGCGTTTACTTCTTTCACGACTTTGAGCCCTGATTCCTGTGTGACCCATTCAACGTTTTGACCAGCCTTTTCCCATCCTTTGGGTATGAAGGTGTTTACCGGGTCACCTGCTATAACGCTGCCATTTTCAAAAGAGGGATTTATGACAAGATTGCCCTTTTCGAATTGCTCCAGTCGTGTGTCATAGGGGATGCTCAACGGATCTGAAGTGGACCATGGAGAAGGTTTGTAAGTTTTTTGGGTCTTCTCGATAGTTGAGCACGCATTTAAAATGAGGATAGAACAGAATAAAGATAAAAGGACGGGTTTCATTATCCTGTCTTTGCTGAAAGATTAGACCTGAATTCAAATTCGTAAATCTGGTCACTCAGAAACTCAGCGTCCTCTCTGCCCAGAAGACTCAAGTTTACAAATTGAAATTCAAGGAGATTTCTGATAGTCAGGCATCGGTTCTCAAAGCGTCCACTATGGCCAAATCGATTTTTTAAGCTGACACTTCCATCCTTTTCGACTTTCCACACATCCGTTTTGTAGAGAGATTTCATTCGATAGAGATCTAAAAGGGTGTTATGAAAACTGACATCATCGAGAATGTGAGGCACTTCCAATTTGTCAAGGATTGCTTTGAGCCTCCGGACTGTTTGTTTGTTAGATTCACTTCTATATTCTCCAATTCTTATCGTACTGAGATCAGGCATAGTTATCACTCCCGGCGGTAAAATTGTCTACATAAGGTTAGAAAGAGTTCCCGAAGCCTTGGGTAGCATCCCGTGATGCCGTTGCACGTACACCCGAGAAGCCAGCGTTTTTTCACCTAAATTCCTCCGGCTTATATTATAACCTTCGGAGACCGCAAGGCCTCACATGGTTTTGTCTGCTGTGTTAGGATTCGGTGAGAAAAACAGCATTATTTAATTTGAAAATTAATAATAAAAGACAACTCCGGAACTCTTCTAACCTACGAACCAAAACAGTTAGTGCAGTAATTATGCCATATCATGTTCTTGCTTATATCTCCTTGAATTATATATAGTTATATTGCGAGTGTTTTTATTGACTTGCTTCCTGAATAGGAAAAATACTAACTAAAGTTATGAAAAACTTTTCACAGAGCAGCGTTTCATCGGATAATAGCAGAAAATCCGATACATAAAATTAAGGAATCCTGCCTGTCTTCTCTCCGAGCTGTAAATCAATACTGTTGGTTATTGGAATATCCGTGGCAATTTGTGGTATGTCGACATGTAATGTGTAGGAGTACTCCAGGTAATTAACCTCCTCCTTTGATACAGAGGAAATAACTGCTATTACCAACGGCCGTGATTTACAACCTTCTCTCCCAGCCGGAAGCCGGCCTATCTCCTGTCCTCTATCTTGTCCAATTAATTAGACCTGATTTTACCGAATTTTCCAGCACACGTAAATTCCCCGCCGAGTTGAAAAGTTTTTCACACAACTGACATTTTCTATATTTTACAATTTCACTGGCCTTGAAACCTATGTATGAGGCCATATTTGTCAGACCCATGGTCCTGATAAGGTCATATAAAATATTTTTTTCTTTTTTCTGCAACAGCTCGTCGATACTGTGATCCTTGTGGTTGCCCAGGTAAAAAAAGCCTGTTTCTGTGAAGTGGGTTCCTGCATCACAGCAGGCAAACATATCAAGCTCCGGGGTAAGATAGGGATTCATCGCACACAGGTTGGGCGGGTAGTCTGTAAAAACCCCTGAACCATTGAAACCTTTTGCGCGACCCGAATATATCAGCGGTTCCGGGAAGAACTTAAAGCTGTTGTCACGCAAAAACTGCTCGAACGCGTCATCTTGTTTTGAAAAATCAGTCACAAAAGAAATAAAATAATCAAGACCATACTTTTTACAACTGGATACGGCGTTAACAATGTTCTCACGATCGATATTTTTTTGATGCCAACGACTGCAGCTAATTCTTAATTGTGATAACCCGCTCTGCCTCAATTCCGAGACCATATTATCCGAACGCTGCCGATTTCCAGCCCAATGGCCATTCGTTACAACTCTTGAATAGATCCCATGTTTCCGGCACATCCCGATAAGATGATTGATGTCATTAAGAAATAACAACGGTTCCCCGGCTGTAAAGCTTATGCCGGTCACATTGCAACCGGCCATTTCTTCGATAATTGCTTTGGCCGTATCAAACGGCATTTTGGCATTTGGGGACTTATCATCAGCGGCAACACAGTGATCACATTTAATATTGCACCGGGTTGAATATCCAAATGCTATATGGCGTATTTTATTCATGCTTGATATAGGGGCCTCGGAATCAAATAAATCCACAGTCTTGCTTGTCCTTTGGCCCGCCTTCGGCGTTGCGCCAAAAGTCACATATAGACAATATGCTCCCCTTGGCGCGCCTTGAAGGCGAACCAAAATCCGGCGCAATCTTTGCGTATTTATTTATTCCCGCGACCC
>JAUXEW010000156.1 GCA_030620375.1 Desulfobacteraceae bacterium
CTCAGGAGCGGGTCAGGGATGCGGAGAGGACCGGCGCGGAGCGATTGGTATCCACCTGCCCTTTTTGTTACCAGGGGTTACAAATCGGCATCAATGCGATATCGTCAACCGTAAAAATGACCGACCTGACCGAATTGGTCGCTCTTTCCATGGGAATTGAAGCAAAGTCCTAAAATCCTTACGTGAAAGATTCCCCGTAGCTTGCTGTGGGGAGGCTTCAATTTGGGTGATCCGATCACACAAAACCACAGGAATAGCCGGCTATTTAAAGGGATACCCCATGAATTTAATCAACATCAAAGACTCAATCAGGTCATATCCTGGCGTAACGAGAAAAAGACCGATTCAGGATATATACACTCAACTGGTTTCCAACCCGCAGCTGGAAAATCAGCTGCCAA
The DNA here is from genome assembly GCA_030620375.1 of Desulfobacteraceae bacterium. Classification (GTDB taxonomy): domain Bacteria; phylum Desulfobacterota; class Desulfobacteria; order Desulfobacterales; family UBA5616; genus JAUXEW01. The sequence goes on from JAUXEW010000156.1 coordinate 402, forward strand.
GCTATGGAGATGATGCAGCGATTATTCCCAATGGAGACGGTTACCTGCTTTTTGCAGCGGACGGCATTATGCCCAGCCTTTTGGTAAATGAACCTTATGCGGCAGGAAAAGCCGCTGTTATGGTATGTGTTAACGATATCTACGCCATGGGGGGACGGCCATTGGCCATGGTGAATGTTTTGGGTTGCCGTGATGAAAAGATGAAAAATGAAATTATCCGGGGACTTAAAAAGGGGTGCGAAAAACTACAGGTTGCAATAGTCGGAGGGCATTTGCACCCGGATTCGCCTCATCCATCACTTTCTTTGGCAACACTGGGTTTTGCAAAAAAGGTGATGAGAAGTCATCTTGCGAAAGCAGGCCAGCATATTATTGCTGCCATTGATTTGGTTGGCGATCCCGGGTGCCATTCTGTGATGAGCTGGGACTCCCATTCCGGAAAGAGTTCAAAAGAAATATTGAACCGCTTGGAAGCCCTTCCTGAAATTGCTGAAAAAGAGCTTTCAAACTGTTGCAAAGATGTCAGCAATGCGGGTCTTTTGGGCACCCTTTCCATTATGATGGAAAATTCAGGCAAGGGGGCCGTGATCGACATGAATAAAATACCAATCCCGGAAGGGATGGGCATCATTCCGTGGTGCCTGAGTTTTCAAGGTATCGGGTTTATTTTGAGTGTGGATCCGGAAAATTCCCCAGCGCTGGTTGATATTTTTAAAAAAAGAGATGTCGCGGCCCAAGTGGTAGGGCATGTAACGGCTGATCGGAAAATTATTATTAGAGAAGGGAATGAAACCGAAGTGCTTTTTGACTTAAGCCATGAAAAAATTACCGGGATATCTTGTTTAAATAATGCGGACAATGTCCCTTAAAAGAAGTAAGCTTTAAAGGAGAAAAAAATGGCATTCAATGACTACTTTGATGAAAAGATGTACAGGATGCAAGGCACTCCTGAGATGCGCAAACTTCAGGAAAAAAAGCTGATAAAAAATTTAAACGACAATTTTGATCATAACGAAGTGTTTCAGATGGCCTGCCAGGTTAAGGGGGTCAACAATATTTCCAACATCAAGACCATTTACGATTTCCAAAAAGCATTCCCGGTGGGGGGGGAACCCAGATCTCAAATGGAGGCAATGATTACAGGCCCTCTCTGGAAAGGCACATTGAAAGATACCATGGCCTATGTCCAGGGTGTTAAGCCTGAAGATTATGTCTTGATGTGCGCTACATCGGGGACGGGCGGAATTCCCACACCGTATTTCTTTACTGAAAATAATATGCAAACCATGGCTAGGGGATACAGCAGAGGGTGTTACATGTGCGGAATCGTCCCCGGAGAAACGGTCGTTCATGCGATGGCTTTGAGTATGTTCGGTGCCGGTGTCCCCTTAGTGGAAACCTTTATCCGATTGGGAATAACCGTTATTCCGGTTGGTGCTGAAGTCGGGAAAGAAAAATTGATTCAGTTCAGCGAGCATTTTAAACCCACAATCATATTCTGCACGCCATCTTACGCCCAATACCTTGTGGATGCATTGCCGGAGAAAATCAAAAGCCTTAATTTTAAGCGAGTGGTCTGCGGCGGAGAACCGGGAGCCGGTATTCCTGAAGTCAGGAAAAAGATACAGGACGGATTCGGCTGCCCGCTGACGGATATGATGGGGCTCATCGGAGGGTTGGCGCTGGCCTCTTGTGATATGGCGGAATATGCGGGGATGCATCATTTGAGTGACGACCTGTTCTTTTTTGAGCTGGTTGATCCGGAAACCAAGGAATCGGTTCCGTTTGAGGATGGGGCCGTCGGACAGATGGTGACAACCCCTCTTGAAGGTCCGGTTGCTCCCCGCAGCACATCCGGGGATGTGGCGCAAATATTCACCGAACCATGTGAATGCGGTAATCCCGGATGGCGATTAAAGATTGTAGGGCGAGTTGATGATATGCTAAAGGTAAAGGGAGTCATTGTATATCCTTCGCATATTGACGACGCCATCACCAGTTTTTCACCGAGGGTTACAGGAGAATTTCGTATTGTGTTGGATGTTCCACCACCCCGCGTGGAACCGCCTTTGAAATTAAAAGTGGAATATGGCGAATCCATAAAAGAAGAACAGCTCGAAGCATTGGCAAATAAAATTGGGGATTACATGCATCATAAATTACGTATTCGACCGAAGATCGAATGGATTCCGCCGATGGGTTTGGAACGTACGGCATTAAAGACCCGGTTTATTGAAAAGACATACGAGAAAAAGAAATAAGGCTTTTTAAAAAATATAAGAGCCTATTGCACCATCTCGTAGAAGCCTTAGGAGACGCAAATGGATAAAATTACAAAAAATATTCAATTGGAAGAAGACCAGATGTTGCTAAGAGAAGGGATAATAAATTTTCCTTCTTCACCAGGTGAAAAACCGCAGCTTATCGCCGGTCAATGTGAAGCATGCGGGGACATCGCATTCCCAAAAAAAATCTGGTGCGGAAAATGCGATGGAAAGGTGATGAAAGATATACTGCTTAGCAACAGGGGAAAGTTATATGCCTACACTGTAGTCCGCCAGGCTGTTCCGGGTTATGAAGTCCCTAACATTCTCGGAGTGGTAAAGGTGCCGGAGGACGATGAGTTGCTGATTATGGCTCAAATCCGTGAGTGCGATTTAAAAGACGTATTTAATGGAATGGAAGTCGAAACCATAATCACCGAATTGTACACCGATTTTTTAAGGAACAAGAAGGTTATCGGATATGCGTTTAAGCCTGTAACCGTCAATTAGGGTGTAACTTAGAGAGCACTTAAACAGAACGATACGCTGCAGCTCCTCTGCGGGTGTTTTATGTATGGCCGTAAATTAAAAAAGGAGAAATAGTCATGAGAGATGTATACATAATTGGGGCGGGGATGACACGGTTCGGTTTATATGACGGACGTCATCTTCCTTACAAAACGATCTATGAATTGGGGGCCGAAGCCTGTATGGCGGCTTTAGACCATGCGGGCATCAGTCATCGGAAGATCGAGGCGGCATTTTGCGGAAATGGGTCAGCCCCTCCTAATTGTTGTCAGAATATTACAGCCCCCATCGGTATTTCCGGGATTCCGGCATTTAATCATGAGAATGGGTGTGCCGCCGGCTCATGTGCCTTAAAACATGGATGGGAGACCATTGCAAACGGTATGTATGATGTTGCCCTGGTGATCGGTGCCGACAAATGGAGTCGTCCGCCGGGGATGAGCCAGATGACAAAGCTTTTGGCTGTACCATACGGCATGAATTTGAACCAGGATGTAGCCGGCGCCTTTGGCACCGCACTGTTGGCTTTAATTGCAAATGCGCATATGAATGAATATGGAACGACAAAGGAGCAGCTGGCAAAGATATCGGTAAAGAACAAGCGTAACGGGGCAATGAACCCGTATGCCCAGTTTCAGAAGGAAGTGACCCTGGAAGAGGTATTAAATTCCCGCATGATTTCCGATCCACTGACACTTTTACAGTGCTGCCCGCAGTCTGATGGTGCGGCGGCGGTTGTTATATGCACGGGAGATATCGCCAGACAATACACGACCAAACCGGTAAAGATTCCATTTATAACCGAATCCGCGGGTAAGTATAAAGGGATGGAAGGCAGTTTAAGCCAGTTTAAGTGCTTTCAGAGGGCTTCAAAAATGGCTTATGAAGCCTGCGGCATCGGCCCTGAAGACCTGGATCTAGTGGAAGTCCACGATGATTTTACTTCTCTGGAACTGGTCGCTTATGAAGATCTGAATTTGTGTCCACAGGGGGAGGGCGGCCGGTTTATTGATGAAGGATTGTTTGATTTTGGCGGGAAATGTGTTGTAAGCCCAAGTGGCGGATTGCTGGCCAAAGGGCATCCTATCGGCGCGACCGGCGTTGCCCAGTTGGTAGAAATCGCATGGCAATTAAGAGGAGAGTGCGGCAAGCGTCAGGTGGAAGGCGCAAAAGTCGGGCTGGCGCATAATGGCGGCGGGGTTGGAGATGGATATGAACCTGGAGCCGTTACAGTAACAATTGCTACTATTTAGCCGGAACTGACAAACCGGAAAATGGATTGAAGAGGAGGAATAAAATGAGTAGAAAGATACTTGAACCTATTCAGATCAACAACATGGAAATTAAAAACCGGATCGGTTTTCCTCCATTTCTGGGAAATCCGCACGGGCCAAAGTCTGAGGTTAACGATGATACCATAAAATGGTTTGAACTCAGGGCCAAAGGGGGCGTGGGTTTTGCTGTAACCGGAACCATCAATCCTTTACCTGACGTATTTGAAGAGATGATGAAAACTCCGCCGGTTCTTTTCCCGCACCCGCTCACCCTGCATGAAGACAGCTATGTTCCGGGTTATCGGAAGCTCACGGACAATACACATCAGTATGGGATGAAGATCGGTGCACAGATAGGGGCAGGGGGTGCATCAAAAGGGTCGTCTCCCTCCCCGTTTGCCAAAAAAAACTTTTTTGAAGCGATTTATGGAGCCGATATTCCCGCCCAGGCCTATACGATTGAAGAACTGGAAGAAATTAAAGAACTTTGCGTAAAAACAGCGATAAGATGTAAAACAGCGGGCTTTGATTTTGTTGAGTTACATACTGCCCATGGATATGTTTCCCTCTGGGGCGGGTTTATGTCGCCGTTTACAAATACGCGAACAGATCGATATGGGGGGAGTTGGGAAAATCGGTTAAGATTTCCCGCTGAAACCATACAGGCAATCCGGAGTGCTGTGGGGGAAGACTATCCTATTTTCATAAGGGTCAGTGCGGATGAGCTTTACGGTCCTGAAGGCGTGACACTGGAGGACACGCTTAAATATACCGTTCCTATTCTGGAAGAAGCCGGTGTTGACTGTTTTGACGTGACCATGGGCTCTCAGCTTCACAATCCCAACAATATTCCGTCCCTCTATGTTCCCCGGGGGCATTATATGCGGTTTCCCGCTGCCGTGAAAAAAATTGCCAGGGTTCCTGTCATCGGGGTAGGTAGAATTTTGGAATTGGAAATGGCGGAAAAGTATTTAGAAGAAGGATATGCTGATTTAATCTATCTTGGTCGGCAATTGATTGCTGATCCGGAAACCCCGAAAAAATATTTTGAGGGACGGCCCGAAGATATCCGGAAATGTATCGGAGATTTACCGGGGTTTGGTAACTGTGACAGAGGTTGCTCTATCAATCCTACACAGCCGATGATGTGCGGCACCGACGAGGTGTTACCCACTCAATCTCCAAAACGTGTACTGGTGATCGGGGGCGGCATTGCGGGGATGGAAGCCGCCAGAATCGCCGCATTGAGAGGGCATACGGTGGCGTTGATGGAAAAAACGGGCAAACTCGGTGGTACGGTTGAAGTTCTTTCTCACAATCCGTTAAATGCGGAATTTTCAAACATCGTAGAGTTTCTCATCTGTCAGATGGGAAAACTCAAAGTAGATATCCGGGTTTGTAAACCGGCAACCATTGAGGATGTAAAGGCCTTAAATCCTGATGTAGTGGTTATTGCCACCGGCTCGACAATGACTATCCCTGAGGAGGCCCGGGGGAAATTTAATGTTATGACGCATGTGGAAGCATTGAATAACCCGAACAGAATCGGAAAGAAAGTGGTTGTCCAAGGGTTGGGATACGGTTCCGAATTGGCCATTGCACTTGCGGAAGACGGAAAAGAAGTGACTTTGTTCGGCAAAGGAAAAGAAATTGCATCCAATGTTTCGTTATTGAGGAGATTTTTTGTTTTAAAGCGGCTGCTGGATATCAATGTCTGCAGAGGAGACGGTGATATCCCTATGACCGATCGGAACAATCCCGGGGTGAAAACAGGAAGAAAATTAAAAAAAGTAACGGCTTCCGACGTGGTAATAGTGGATGATGAGGGAAATGAGGAATATTTTCCATATGACACGTTTATTGTTTCTATGGGAAGAAAAAGTAATGATGAACTTTTTCACGAATTAAAGGAGACGGTGACGGAAATTCATTCAATCGGTGATGCAAACAAAATAGGCGAGATTACAGAAGCGATGACGGCGGCAAATGAAATCGCCAGAAAAATTTAAAAAAATAATCCAATCCCCCTTGATGGGGAGGTCAACTATTAATCCCCTCCCCCTTGATGGGGGAGGGCTAGGGTGGGGGTGATTAATATAAAGGATTTAAGATCTTTATCCCTCTCCTCCTGACCTCCTCTCACAAGGGGAGAAGGAACTTTTGGTTCAGGCTAAATAAGGTTTTACAAGAAGTTAATGTCTAATTATTGATGACCTTTTAATATAAAAGTTGTTTTTTCATTACAACAAAAATATTTATTATTTGAGGATCTATACCATTTGCCAAATTAATGTTCAGATTTGGTAGTAAGGC
>JAUXEW010000079.1 GCA_030620375.1 Desulfobacteraceae bacterium
GGTCGGTAAAAAATATCCGGTTTTAGAAAATCAATCTCCCCCGATAGAAGGCCGTAAACCATCACCCGCATAGCGGGAGCGTTATTTCTTCATTATTACCGGAAAATTATAAAATTTTCTCAACAGGCCAGCTATATAATCTAAGGCCCATGCTCCCCATTCGACCATAAAGACCTTTTAAAGCCTCTGTCACCTCAGGTTCGTCCGGTATGTCCACCGCCATCATGATGGTAGAATTGTACCCGGGCCACACCGCATCATCCATTTTAGGGTCGGATCGTTCTCCTTTGCCCAAAACCCGGTTCCACTTGGTGAATCCGGTTATACAGCAAGACGTCAGGGTGTCGTTTACATCTTCATCAAAGCTGGCGTCATAAACAATCATATACATTTTCATAATTTTTACCGATATCGTTAAATGACATGTTGATTGCTATATATTCCCCATTATGCAGACTTGTCGTTATGGCGGGATTCAAACCCCGAAATTTTAATGATTTTTCGCCTTTCCAAAACATAATAGAGCGTGGGAATTAACAACAGTGTAACCAACGTCGACACGGAGAGTCCTCCCATAATGGTAATCCCCAGTGCCTGCCATCCTTCAGAGCCGACCTTGTTGGATGCCGCCACCGGCAGCATGGCAAAAAAAGTGGTAAAGGTGGTCATCAGAACCGGTCTGAGCCTGGCTCTTCCCGCCTCCCTAACGGCTTCCAGGAGCGGCAACCCTCTTCTTCGTAGTAAATGAATATAGCTAATCAATACAATGGCATTATTCACAACGATTCCCATTAACATAATAATCCCCATAAAAGAGAGCAGGCTTAACGTTGTACCCGTAATATAATACGCGATAATAACGCCGGAGAATGCAAACGGAACAGAAAACATGACGATAAACGGATCTCTTAAATCACCAAATAAAGACGCCATAATCATGTAAACCAGAATAATACCCAAGACCAGCATAAATGTCAGATCTAAAAAAGCCTCCCGTTGATCCTCAACTTCACCGCCGAAATCTACGGTGATTCCCGGTGGTGTTCCAATTTTACGTAATTCGGTTTGAATATCAGCCGCCACTTCACCTAAGGCTCGATTGTAGATGTCTGCCTCCAGGGTCACAATTCGCTGCCGGTTTTTCCTTTCTATTTCGATTGGACCCAGGCCTTCTTTAATTTTTGCGATGTTCTTCAACCTGATCATACGGCCGTCTAAGGTAAATAGCGGTGCATTTTCCAGGTTCTCCAGCCGGTTTTTATCATATTCCGAGAACCGGGTAACAATATTAAAGGCATCTCCGCTGTCCCTAAACTCCGTGGCCTCAATACCATAAAAATAATTCCTAAGTGTGGATGCAATAAGCAGAACATTCAATCCCAAGTCAGATGCCTTTTTTCGGTCAATCTCAACCCATATTTCCGGCCGCGGGTCTTTTTGTGATATGGCCACATCTGCCGCACCGGGAACCCTTTTTATTATCTCTGCCAATTCGCTTGCATACCTTATATTCTGCTCAAGATCATACCCCTGTATTTCAAGAGAGATTGGTTTTTGGCCGGACCTCATAGCGCTTTCAGTCGAACTCCGGGTAGATATCCCAATCTTTATGACTCCCGGAATATTATTAAACCAATCCCTTAACACCTTGGCGATATCATTTACCGATCGCTTCCGTTTGTTCTTGTCAACCAGTTTAAATGACAAAGACCCGGCATTGGGTCCCTCTTCAAACCCTATGGCAGATGAAATGCCCTCTTTGGTGCTACCGGCCCGCGCTATGTAACTTCTTAACTCTTCCGGATGAATCAATTCATCCACGTGATCGATTATAGCCTCTAAAACCTTCACGGTTTCTTCTATTCTTGTTCCTTCTTCCATTCTATAAGATATTGAAATGTCTCCTGTGTCCCGATCCGGAAAAAACGATGTGGAAATAAACGGTATAAAGGAAAGGCTTGTAAAGAAAATAACAATGGCCAGGGATAGAACCGTTTTTCTGTGTTGAAGAGACCAGCTCAACAGGTCTTTATATTTATCTTCAACGAATTCAAATCCTCTTTCAGTGGTAGCATATATCCTTTTAAAGGCACCGTTTTTATTGTCTGTTCCCTTTGATTGGGGAATCAGCCATCTTGAAGAAAGCATCGGTGTCAGCATAAGCGCCGTTAACAATGATACCAGAAGCGTAATCACGACCACAAAGGCAAGGGGTTTGAAAACAATCCCGGCAATCCCTCCGACAAACATTAATGGTGCAAACACCACAATTGTCGTCATGGTCGATGCGGTTATGGCAAGCCCCATCTCAGTGGCGCCGACAGTCGCTGCCGTCTTAACTTTTCTGCCTTTCTCAAGATGTCTGACGACATTATCCAGTACGACGATGCCGCTGTCAAGGACCAGTCCCGAGGCAACCGCAATGGCCAAAAGGGTTACCATATTGATGGTATAACCAAACAGGTACATAAAAGCAAAAGACACGATTAAAGCAAATGGAATGTTAAAAATGATAATAAAGGCGGTTCGGAATTGCCGCAGAAAAACGACGGTAACGATGGCGATAAACAGAATGCTCCAAAACAGCGTGGACCTCAGGCTCACTATCGTTTTTAAAATATCCTCGGAAGCGTCCGATGAAATGGTTATCTTGACATCCGAAGGAAGGGCGTTTCTGATTTTATCCAACCGCTTTTTGGCCTGCTCGATCACGTCAACCGTATTCGTTCCGGATTGTTTCATAACCATCATCAGCATCCCGGGCTTTCCATCACCATAAGCATACATCTCTAACGGTTCAAAATCGTCCTCGACCGCTGCCACATCTTTTAGGTAAACCGGCTGATTTTTAATATTACCGATAACCGTATCTCTCATTTCGTCTATGTTCTTATATCGCGCCGGTATACGAACAAAATAGTCTTTCTTACCGTATTTGATATTTCCCGCCGGGAGATTCCAGTTTTCAGCCGCCAAAATCTGATTCACCCGATGCAGAGACAGGTTAAATTTTTCGATCTTCTCCATGTCGAAGTAAACATTAATTTGACGCCTCAAACCGCCGTGAATAACGACCCCACCAACCCCTTTCACACGTTTGAGTTCATCGCCGATCTGATTGTCAACCAAGTGATACAGGCGCGGCCAGCTTTTTTCACCGGTAATGTTTAAATATAATATGGGCATGTTTGCACTGCTGAGCTTAAATATGATGGGGTCCTCGGCATCATCCGGCAACCTGCGCCGGACAAATCCCAACATATCACGGATCTCGTTGCTGGCAGCTTCAAGGTCCGTACCAAAATCAAACCGGCAAGAAACGATACTAATGTTGTCCAATGATCTTGAATAAAGCGTATGCAAATCGTTCAGCATGTTGGCCCAAGACTCGATCTGTTCCGTGACTTCGGTTTCTACATCAGATGCACTGGCACCGGGCCATGTGGTGATAATGGAAATAAACGGCGGCTCTATTTCAGGATACAGATCCATACTCAAACGGCTTAAGGAAAAGATCCCGATCAATGCCATTGCCAAGAACAGCATCATCGTGGCAACCGGTTGTTTTACCGAAAACTCCGGTAAATTCATTTTTTTCCCTCCTCAATGGAATTGACTTTCAGACCACTATACGAACGGGTTACAAAACATGCTGATTCGAAGTGATATAAAACGATCTCTAACCCTTTTTGCTTATTCTACGGAAACCGGTACGCCTTCCCTGACCCGATTCTGTCCGGTAACGATGGTGTTTTCCCCGGGCTCTATCCCTGAAGAAACTTCAATTAATTCTCCCTGGTTGATGCCTGTTTTGATATTTTTTTGAATCGCTTTGCCGTCCTTTTCAACATAAACAAAATAACCTCCGGTTCCCGGTATTTTTAATACCGCGTCTCGACTAATCACCGTCGCCTCTCTTTTTCCCAGATAGAGCGTTACGCTTGCAAACATACCGGCCCGAAGCAGTCGTTGTGTGTTGTCAATATGGATCTCTATTTCGCCCGTGCGCGTTGCCGGGTTTATTGTCGGACCGACAATGTTGACCGATCCCTGAATGACCTTATCCGGTAAAGCATCAACGCTGACCTCTACAGGCATTCCTTTTTTAATGTAAAGAAAATCTTTTTCAGTTACGGCCACTATGATTTTTAAAACATCTTCTTTGGATATTCGAACCACCGGCATGCCGGGAGACGACATCGCTCCTTTGTCCACATATCTTTTTGATACGTATCCGCTGATCGGTGCGACAAGGGTGTGATCCTGTACGGCAATCGTCAGCTCTCTTAATATGGCTTCTGCCTGCTTTATCTGCGCCCGGGTCAGTTTCTTTGTCTCAACAGCGGTTTTTACTTGTGCCTCCATATGATCCAGCTTCTGTCTGGAAATAGCCTTTTCTTTATAAAGATTTTCCAGCCGTTTTTTATCCTTAACCAGCACTTCGAAATTGGCTTCCGCCTGTTTAAAATTCGCTTTTGCCAATTCCAGGGTGGCTTTTGCCTGATCAAGCTTTGCCATAATGGCGCCCATCTCGAGGACGGCTATCTTTTCACCGATATGGATTCGATCGCCTGTTTCAACAAAAATATCTTTGATGATCTTTCCGGGAATTTTATAAGATACCTCGACCTGCAACTGTGCCCGTATATTGCCGGTAAGCGCCAGTATCTGATCGATTTCCATGGTTTTTGCCGGCACAACCTTTACCGGTATGACTTCTATGTCCTGCTTTCCTTGAACATTTTTTTTGCCGGCCCTCATCACATTATATCCAAAAACGACCACGAGTAAGAGGATAATGACGACGGTAATCATTAATCCTTTTTTACCGAATGTTTTTTCTTCCATACCGGTCCCTTTCATTTTTACAAAATTTTCTCGGACGATTGTATCTCGTTTTCCCCTTACACAACTTCATCCGTTCCCTTGAGGCAGATGGACTGAAGGAATATGGTTAATACTGAATTTGGATCAATCTGTTTAAAATCTCTGTTTTCGATCATTTCAAAAAGAAGGCCATTTGATAATCCATTCAATGAAATGGCCAGAATCTGGGGATCAATCTGTTTAAATATTTTTTTCTTTATACCGCTATTGAATAATCGGCATATCTCATCTACCAATTCGACATGATTTTTTTCCTGTAATTGACTGAACTCTTCTTTATCAATATAGCCCACGCCAAAGATTTCTGTAACATAAAGGCGAACATAATCCATGTTCTCTGTGAACCATTGGATTTTTTTTTCAATAAACGTTTTCATTTTTTTAATTTCATTGCCGGGAATATTCAAGGCCTTGACCAAAATCGAGTGCAGTTCAAAGACCTTTTCTTTGAAGACTTCGCTATAAAGCGCTTCTTTGGTCGAAAAGAATTTATACAGTGTCCCCACGGCGAATTCTGATTTTAAAGCGATTTCCTGCATCGAAACATTGGCAAATCCCTTTTGAGAAAAAAGAGATAATGCCGTTTGCATAATCTCCTTGCGGTGACGTAAAAATTCTCTTTGCTTTCTGGTAAGATTTTTATGGGCCATCATTTCTCCGGAAATGAATCATGATTCATTGTTCGAATCTTGAATACATATATCATTCGGATTTAAATTGTCAACACAAAAACCAGGTTTTTTTCGTAATTGACACTCCCTTCAGCCCGCTGCGGGGAATCTTCTCCCTTGCGGCCTGAAAACATGATAATCCCTTGCCCTTTTAATATTTTGGGTGTTATAATTTTTATTTTTTAATTCTGTGGTTTTTCGGGGGGGGTTATGAACCGGATCAAAATCCATCGGCTACTTAATTCAGATTCACCCAGAGATAACGTTCTCGTAATGGGATGGGTAAGAACTCGAAGAGATTCCAAAGATTTTTCATTTTTAGAGGTAAACGACGGGTCCTGCCTGAAGAATCTACAGGTGATCACCGATAACCATTTGTCGAATTATTCAGAGATAAGAAAGGTTACCACCGGATCTGCGGTACTCATTTCCGGGAGGCTAACCCCGTCCAAAGGCACCGGACAAAAATGGGAGGTTCAGGCAAACAGCGTTAAAATTCTAAACATCGCACCCGAATCATATCCGTTACAAAAAAAGCGGCATAGCGATGAATTCTTAAGAACCATTGCCCATTTAAGACCTCGAACCAACAAATATGGCGCTGCCTTTAGAATCCGATCGGAATTGTCTTTTGCCGTGCACAAATTTTTCAGGGACAGAGGATTTTTTCATATCCATACCCCCATCATTACAGGATCGGATTGCGAAGGTGCCGGAGAGCTGTTCCAGATTACCACTTTCAACTTGAACGACCCGCCGAAAATTGATGGAAAACTCGATTACTCGCTCGATTTCTTCGGAAAAGAAGCCAATTTAACTGTTTCCGGCCAACTCTCAGCAGAGATGCTCGCCCTGGCTTTAGGCGATGTATACACTTTCGGCCCCACGTTCAGAGCCGAAAACTCCAATACCAGCCGGCATATGGCAGAATTCTGGATGGTCGAGCCTGAAATGGCTTTTTGCGACCTTGAAGGGAATATGGACCTTGGTGAAGAACTCATACGATACCTAACGAATTATATTGTAGAAACCTGTACCGACGATATTGATCTGTTTTCGAAGTACGTGGATAAAACATTAAGAACAACCCTGGAAAACATCAAATCCTCTGAATTTATAAGATTGCCATATCGAGAAGCGGTCAATATTTTAAAAAAATCCGGGGAAAAATTTGAATATGACGTCAGTTTAGGGAAAGACCTTCAGTCGGAGCACGAGCGGTATCTTACCGAACAGTACTTTAAAAAACCGGTTATTTTGCATGATTTTCCTAAAACCATCAAACCATTTTATATGCGGGTTAACAACGATAACGAAACCGTAGCCGCCATGGATGTTTTAGTACCAAACATAGGAGAAATTATCGGCGGAAGCCAGCGTGAAGAACGATTGGATGTGTTGGAATTGCGAATGAATGAGACCGGTATGAATAAAAATGATTACTGGTGGTATATGGATTCAAGACGGTTCGGTTCGGTTCCGCATAGTGGCTTCGGGCTTGGTTTTGAACGGATGATGATGCTGGTTACCGGAATAAAGAACATTAGGGATGTTATACCGTTCCCCAGAACACCGAAAACAATAGAGTTTTAGTCATCTTTATCATACTGATGTGGATGAACACTAGATATCTAATTGATTTTATTCATGTTTGTTTATTTTAACCGTTTTTAAAGAAGGAGGAATTATGGCTAAAAATTTTAATGCGTGGCCCAAAGGCTGGCCTAAAAGCCTTAATTATCCGGAAGTTCCGGTCTATCAGTTCCTCAAGCAAACTGCCGCACGAGTTCCGAATAGAATCGCAATGGTTTTCGGGGGGATGGAATTAACCTACAGCGAATTTAAAATATTAGCCGATCGTTTTGCCAGCGCATTGATAGACATAGGGGTTAAGAAAGGCGACCGCGTCGTAATTCACAGTATCAACTGCCCGCAATTTGCAATCGCCTATTATGGTCTCATTAAAATCGGTGCGATATACAGCCCTTTAAGCCCGTTATCTTCAACTCGAGAGGCAGCCTATCAACTCAATGACTGTGGTGCTGAAACCTTGATATCTTTGGATCTGTTTTATCCGAGCATCAGTTCCATAATTCCCGAAACACCGGTTAAGCGTGTTATCACCACCAGTGTTGCGGACACCTTCAGCCCCGTCCTTTCACCGCTAAAACCCCTGGAAAAAACGACCATTCCGGACACCTTTGATCTGGTTGAACTGCTAAAAAAACATGAGCCGCTTACCGAAGATATTGATATCAATCCTAAAAAAGATTTGGCTCACATCGCTTATACGGGAGGTACCACTGGTCTTCCCAAAGGGGTGATGATCAGCCATTTTAATGCGGTCGTCAACGTACTTCAATTCGCCTGTTGGCCTAACGGCGCTCAAGTCGAAATGCAAGACGGAAATATCAAACTGGTTTACCCAGCCGGCATAGATCCGAAAACCGATCTTTTGATTCCACCGGATGAAGGGATAAGCATGGTTGCCGTTCCGTGGTTTCATGCCATGGGAACCATCGGTTATCTCAACGGGCCGGTTTTTGGCGGCGCCACGATGGTGGTCTTGCCCCGGTTCGATACCAAGGAATACCTTGATTCGATTGTGAAATATAAGGCCACCTCTATCGGCGGCGCCCCGCAGCTTTTTATTCCGCTGTTAAACCATCCGGATTTTGATTCTTATGACCTGTCCTCAGTCAAATCAGCGGGGTCCGGAGCCGCACCGCTGGCCACGCCGATACTCGAGAAAATGCTGAATACGTTCCCCGGCGTTGTCGTAGAAGCATACGGCCTTACCGAAGTCACCATGGGCGTTACTTCTAATCCATGGAATCGAGAGGCAATAAAGCAGGGTTCCATCGGCCTTCCGATATTTGATACGGAAATAAAAGTGGTGGATATTGCGACTGGAGAAGATCTCCCACCCGGTTCGGAAGGTGAACTCTGTGTCAAAGGGCCCCAGATCATGCTAGGGTATTGGAACAAGCCGGAAGAAACCGCAGCCACAGTAAAAGATGGTTGGCTTTACACCGGCGACATTTGTCGGGAAGATAAAGACGGGTTTTTTTATATCACCGATAGAAAAAAAGATATGATCATATATAAAGGCTATAACGTTTATCCCAGAGAGCTCGAGAACGTAATCTTTGAACATCCGGCAGTGTCGCAATGTGCTGTTGTTGGAAAGCCGGACACGACCGCCGGTGAATTACCGGTTGCTTTTGTAGAATTAAAACAAGGTGAAACAACAACCAAAGAAGACATTATAGAACATACCAATTCAAAGGTTTCGGCATATAAAAAGCTAAGAGATGTGATTTTTGTGGATCAGGTCCCGGTCAGTGCCGCCGGCAAAATTCTGAAACGCCAGCTAAGAGAACAATTAAAAGGCGGTGATTGATTGTTTCACCCGGCGCACAAAATGATTTCCAACAAACTCGACGATTGCAGGGTTTAGGTGCAATAAAGAAACCTGGTCCTCTGGGCCAGGTTTCTTTACTATTCCCTCATGGTCCTTAGCTTTGCCAATTCCCATATATAGTCATACAGGTGAAGGCCTTTGCTGGCTGCTATGATCGCTCCATCGGCCACTCCGACCTCTTCAGCCATATATTCCTTTAACATTTGAA
The DNA here is from genome assembly GCA_030620375.1 of Desulfobacteraceae bacterium. Lineage (GTDB taxonomy): Bacteria > Desulfobacterota > Desulfobacteria > Desulfobacterales > UBA5616 > JAUXEW01. The sequence goes on from JAUXEW010000079.1 coordinate 9,191, forward strand.
TGGCGCCTAAGTTTGCCGGAAAACCGTTCCATAAATCCCATGATCTGAAGTAAACCATGAAATGAAGTTTCCCGTATCGGATACGGGTATCAATTCCCCTAAGGCATGGGGGATCATTTAAAAACAGGGCGTCTGGATTTCCTACGGCCATATAGGCTTGATTCGTACCGTGACCGTCTTCTTTATACATGCGGATAACTTCTGAGATTTGGGGTTCCAAATATTGGCCGTAGGTATATTCTTCATTCGGTTGTTTTTCGGACGTCATGAGATAAGGGAGATATCCCTCAATATAACCCTCCGCAACAGGGTTAGGAATGCCCAGCGATGGGGGTATGTCGGGAATCAGCGGACGAACGCGAGGATGTTTGATATGAACCGTGACGTAATCAAATTCGAGTCGTTCCTGCCCTTCATAGCTCCCCCGGTCTATGATATATTTGTGGCCATGATCCATAATTTCATATACACACTGAAACCATGCATCCGGAATGTCTCTCGCTTCAATTGATATGATATTCAACATTCTCTTCTCGTTTAGAATTAATTGAGGGGTCGGGGAATTTTCCCGGTGCTGAATCCTGCGGTGGAACAAATATGGTTGTCTAAATATCGAGCATGCTGACTTCAAGGGCGTTATTTTGTATAAACTCTCTTCTTGGCTCGACTTCTTCTCCCATTAATACCGTAAATGTTTCGTCTGCATCCAATGCGTCCTCCACTTTTACTCTTAGTAAGAGCCTTTTTTCCGGGTCCATGGTGGTTTCCCACAATTGGTCCGGATTCATCTCACCAAGGCCTTTATATCTTTGAATGCCAATTCCCTTTTTACCTTCCTCAATCAAATGGAAAAACAGTTCTTTTTTGCTTTCCATAATCACCGGCGCGTCATCTTTTTCAATGTAACTAATGTTAAAAGGCGGTTTATCATATGGGGAAATTTTTTTATTTAACATCAAAACATTTTGATATTCCCTGGAATAGACAAGTGCTTTACCAATTTTCATGGGTTGATAATCCGCATCTGGTTGATCTTCGGGCGGCCGAACATACAGATTAAACACATTTCTTTCCGAATTCCAGGATATTTCACTGACCTGGTACCCTTTGTTGGTAAGTACTGTTTTTAAATCCGACATTCTGTTTTCATCTTGTAGAAATTTTTTATTTTCTACACCGTTTTTAATCAATAGTTCTATCAGATCGGAACCTATCCCCCGCAATTCCAATTTTTTTAAATTAGCCATATATTCGGACAAATTACCGATAAAAATGTAAAGGCTATGATCCTTTATTTCTTGATTTTCCGGTCCTATTTTAACGTTTCTTTGTTCACACACTTTCTTTAATATATGGTCGTTAAATTCCGCATCATCCTTTAAATATATCGAATTTTTGCCTTTACCCACTTTATAAAGCGGCGGTTGTGCA
>JAUXEW010000182.1 GCA_030620375.1 Desulfobacteraceae bacterium
AATGGAAATAAGACCGTTTACGACCCCACGTCGTATTCCGGCGGGGAAATTGTCGACATCCGGTTAGACCGCATGACCCCTTCAGGCGGAGGATATGAAGTATCGTATTCAGTTCCGATTCCGGCGCGTGTGAATATCCGGGTGGGCGTCCACAAAGGTCCGCTGTTGACCACTATTTCCAACTGGGTGCCCAGGGCAAAGGGCAGGTACACGGTCTTTTGGAACGGTTTGGACACCACCGGCACGATTAAGGTGATGGATCAACCCGGCAGACATGTATTCATCACCGGATTCAGACTTCCCGACAACGCCATTATTGTGGCGCACGGCATATCCGGATACGAATCATACCAGGCCGCTGTTTCGGAAAAATCCGCAACCGGTCTTCCGGGGGTAATTTCAGCCCGCAAGGTGCGGTCCGGCTTGTTAAACAGAATGAACCAGGGCGTTTCATCTCACTATCTGATTCCCAGGGCCCAGAATGTCGTCCCCAAGTTTTCGGTCCGGGGAAAAAGCGGCAAGCACCTGGCCGGAGCGAAAAGAGCCTCAACAAAGGTGTCCGGAGATCTGCCCTTAATCATTGAGGTTGATCCGGAAAGCCTGGAAAATTTCAATAACGCCCGATATGAAATCGTCATGTTCGTGGACAATGAACGCGCGGACGAAGAGGAATACGCCCAGTCGCCATATACGTACATACTGGACACCACCAAACTGTCAAACGGTTATCACCGGATTTGCATCAACATGGCCGGTCTGGCAGGTCAGGTGGGATCATATTCTTTTGAAATTAACGTTCAAAATTAAGATAAAACGGAGCAGCACCATGAAAAGCGGCAATATAAAAGCGATATGGCCCTTCTTGATCATTATGATTATTAATCTGTCCATATGCGCAACCGCATGGGGGACCGCCTCTGTGTCATTAAACGCCGAAACCCGTCAGTTGAAGGGACGTGAGTTCGGCGTCACAGTGGCGGTGGATGCGATTGAAAATGCCTTCGGCATTGCCTGCGACCTGGTCTACGATCCCCAGTTTTTAGAGCTGGTGGAAATCGGGTCCGGTCCGCCGGTTCAGTACCAAGTCACCGAAGGGGATCTGTTCAACAGCGATGGAAACCCCACACTGCTCCGATCCGCGCCTGAAGACGGCATGTCGGGCATTCTGGTTTTAGGCCTCACGCGATCCGGTAATGTTACCGGCAGCACCGCTGTTTCAGCTACGGATATTGTGACGGTTAGCTTTATGCCGATAAAAGTCGGCAATACCACCATCACCTTTCAGGCCCAGGCCATGTTGAACCCGAACGAGGCCGACATACCGGTGGATCCGTGGGAGCCGGTCTCCATCGACATTGCCATTCTCAAAGGAGATGTTGACGGTAGTTTCTTTGTCGATCTGGCAGACGCCATTACAGCGATCAAGATATTAACCGGCATTGCCCAGGACAACATCAATCTTGATTCCGATGTTGATGAAGACGGAAAGATCGGATTAAAGGATGTTATCTACATCCTGCAACTTGAGTCGGAAACCCGGGTTGTCGATTAGGTGATGGAAACCCGCCACCCCGAGAAAAAACAATCACTTCGCCATTTGTCGGCTTGTTCCGAGACCGCAGAGAGCCCGCGACAAATTCCCGATACCAGGGCCTTCGACAACCCTGGCAGCGGCCCACATGGCAGTCCGCGCGGCACTGACGATATCTTTTCCGGCATATAGCTCAATGCCGAAAATAACGCCGAATACGTCGCCTGCCCCTGTGGGGTCTATCTCTTTACAAATTCGTGATGCCGGGAGATCGATTTTCTCACCCTTAGACAGCAGCGTTACGCCTTTAGCGCCACGGGTAAGTGCCACGATTTCGACGCTGCGGGAAAATCGGCCGGCTATCGATTCAGCATTGGGGAAGTCTTCCTCAGAAAATACAATAACATGAACGTCCGGCAGTATATTAGCCTCCGGCAGCAGGTACGGAACGATTACGCCGCGATCATTGACCTGGCGCAGCCAACCTTGTGCGCCGATGACGATTTTCATGCCGTCAAGGCTATCGATGACGGCTCGCCCACATTCTCCAATGACAGGTGCGATATATGCCAGGGGTATCTTGCGCGCCGCTTCAGGAATATCCTCGGGCGTTAAGTCCGGTGCCCGGCTAACCAGAGACAATTCCCTTCGATCACCGCAGTAATTTAAGATGAAGGTCGTGAATTCATGGCACTTCTTACGATGAAGCGTTATATGGGTATCGTCCTGTAGTGGCTTCAGAAGAGAGGATGCCGGTGATGCCGTAACCAGGGAAACACGATAACCGAATGCCGCGGCGGCTCTGGCGGCGTATGTAGCAGAACCACCCAGCTGTTGGCGGTCCTCGAAAATATCGCGGGTAACATGTCCAACTACAAGAATGTGCCCCTTTGGGGTATCATCCTGAGACACCATCATTGTGTTGGTTTTGCTCACAAATTACCCCCTTTTAATCTCCGTTAAAGAATTCGGTCGATTTGAATTTCCAAACTTGAAAATCGCTCAATTTGGGTTTGAATACCATTTTCCGTTCGCATCCTGAAGCCATTCTCCGGGTTTGGCCTTTTTCACAATTTGAAAGGCCCGCCGAATGCTAACCGCTTCAACTGTGGAGCCCTGCTGTTTGGCAATGGCCTGATACACCTTTTCCCGGTCACTGTTTTCTGCCGCGACAACGTCCTGCTCTGCTTTATTCTCTGTGACAAACTGAAGAAATCCTTTGTTGTTTTCTCCAATAATACCCTGTTTTTTAAGTGATAAAATGACCGGAAGGCGTGCTTTCATCCGCTCCTTGATTCCGTCGGCACCGGCAAAGGCCGATGCATTGGCAATCAGTCCGCCCAGCATAATCATTGATATGATAATTGAAAAAGCTTTGTTTTTCATTGGCTGATCTCCTTTATATGGCAATTTCGTCTTTTTTAGTTTATTCGACCGGGGAAGGCTGCTGTTCGATGGTTTCGGCCGTTTCATCAATATCGCCGAAAAAATCGTCCAGGGCTTTATCGATTTTTATATTGATATCGATGGTGATATGAATCGGTTTGATCTCCACCGGCGCCACTTCAACCTTGTGCTGGGTGCATGCTGGAAAGAACATCAACAGCATTGCCCCGATAACGAAGGGTGTCATTTTTTTCATTACGTTTCTCCTGATCTCTATGGATTCTTACATAATCACTCTGAGAGTTCATCTCTCACAATTTATATCATATTGTCATTATGGCTAATTTTTCCCAAAGTATTCAGGAGTCAGGAGCCAGAATTCAGAATTGAAGAAAGGTATGCTTCAAGCAATTTGCTTACCTCCTCAAGTTGATTTTTTAACTAATCGGGAGATGATCCTTTCTGAGATGCCACACTAGTGTATCATGTTAAACATATCCCGGTATTGCAAAATTTTGTTCAATGGAAGCCTGAAGTTGATGTTGAGGAAAATTTCCGGGTGCAACGCCCCTTTTCCGCCGACTTCTATTTTGACAAACCCCCCGAGTTCTTTATTATAAGCAAACGGAATCGGGTCAACCGGTTTGCCGTTAAATTTCAATCGAAGCATAAGGTCTTCCCCTTCCGTGTGTAAACCGACTTTTGCCCATTTGTAATCATAATTTTTCAAGGCTTCTCCGGCAAGCTCCATTTGGACAAATTGGGGCGTGTCCGGCGGAATACCGGCGGTCAATTTCTCTGTTCCGCGCACCCGGATGGTTCCGCCGTCTCCCGGAGTGGAAAATAAAAAGCCGTCATTAAATGTCAGGCTACCGTTTTTATATCTTAAAGGAATTCTACCGCTTACGGTTCCGTTTCCATCAGCGTCCGCCGCTCCGAACTGTTCAAGGATCATGGCCAGATTCAGCCGGTCGCAATATAATACCAGGTCATAGTCATCCATACTACGTGAGACCCTTAAGGCTTGAGTATCGACATGACCATTACACCAATTAAAGCGGCTCTTTTCAATAAAAATAGAATCCAACGATTCAATTTGAAAGTTTACAAGGCCGTTTTCAATGTTTATGTTCCCCAAACGGGCTGATTTAAATGAAAAATTTTGATTTGCAGCGCTTTTAAATTGCAGCAAATCCGGAAAATAAAGGTCGGCCTGGATGCCTGCCACGGACACATCCTGTTCGATACCGGTTAATGTCGCGTTTATTATTTTGGATGTTAACGTGCTGTTTACTCCAAAATTGTCATGCGTCAAATCCCCGGACAGTTCAAAGCCGCCGGTGATTGAAAGACCGGCCGCCCCTGGAACTATTTTTGCCAGATCGATGGGCGATTTCGGATAAAAGGATTTCAGTTCATAATGGATTTTTGAAACAAGGCCGGATGAATCAAATATGCCGGATTTACCTGAGAAATTCAGGACAAGGTCTGGAATCAGGCGGTTTTGATGAGATCCTTCGAACCAGACGCTCGATTCTTTTTGCCTCACCCGTCCGTTGATGTTCCCGATATCCTTATTGTCCCACAGCATACTCCGGATGGAAAATGTTCCGTATTTTCCAAAATCCCTGCAAGGCCAACAAAGGGGCAGCTTTCCGTTTATTCCCCTGATGTTAACCTGAGAAGCGGTGTCGGTGATGGCGCCGTTGGACAAAATCGCCGTCCCCATAAAGCGCGCATTGTTTGACGGTATATTTTTGAGATCGCCGGCAATCGATATCAGGGGAAGGTCTATTTGTGTTGAATCAACCGTCAACCGGGTATTCGCCGCCCGGAGCTCAACAACAGCAGATGGTTCATCCGGTTTCGCTGCATGACCGAAAGAAATATCACCGCGCACATCTATGCTCGGCATGCGCAGTGTCGTTGTGTCGGCTGAAGCCTTTAATTCCGGGATGGATATGGAACATGTGGCCCGGCCGCCGGATTGTTTCCCGTTTCCGGTAAGCCGAAAAGTTGGATAACCGGTCGTAATGATATAATCCTGAATCGCCAAATGAAGGGCTTTCATATCCGGTTCTTCTTTTGACGAAGCCGTGCCGGCCACGTTAAACCGCCATTTTCCGTCAGCAGCAAGTTGAAACCCGTATTCTCCGGTAACATCAATGGGTGATAAAACACTTGCATTGAATAGTTGATTTTCCTGAAATTGATAAACGGTTGTGATAAAATTTCCATCTGCCTTCATCATGTCGGGCATGAAACTCAATTCAGTTTTCAAATCAGCCAGTTGAACGGGAAACGGTTTTGCCAGGAAAAACGAAGCCAGGTCGAGCCGGGCTGTCTTTTCGGACAGATCGATATCCACCTTTAACTCCGTCAACTGACCAAAAGGATAAACCTTCACGTCGCAGACAAACCGGGTCATGTCTGATTTTTTAGGAAGGGCTTTTAGTTCAAGCGGAACGTGATACGGCTTCCCCGCTATTTGTGCATTGATCCATGCATCTGAAATCGTTATCTCATGAACCCGGAAGCCGCCAAAATGATGAGAAGATTCAGCCGCTGTGACCTGATTCCCGTTCATTATGGCGCCTTTTACGGGAAATACGCCCGGAATGATGAAGTTGCCGTTTTCGTAATCACAAAACAGCTTGACGCCGCTGAAAGATATTTTGGTGATCTGTTTATTGAAAATGCCTTTCGGGGAATAATCGATATTTAAGCTGTTGATAAAAATACCTGTTTGGGAACCGTCCCCGATTTTCAATGAGCCTAAATCCGCTCCAAACAGGCCGATTCTGCGGACATCACAGGAGAAATTTTCGATGCCGGCCTTTCCGGCGATTGCCGGTAGTATGCGGGATTGTACGACAATCGGTAGATAAACCCCAAGAACGGCAAAAAGACAACACAGGGCCGCACATAAAATGAGTAACGATATGACAACAGCGGGTAATTTGCGTTTTCGCTTCATCAGTGCCTGTCTAATAGATCGCCACCCGAAAATCCGGACTGCGGGGAGGCTTCAATCCCT
>JAUXEW010000107.1 GCA_030620375.1 Desulfobacteraceae bacterium
CGGTCTTGGACGAGTTGCGCAAAGCTTATCCGCCCCCGATCAAGCAGGGTTTTACCGTATTTTGCACAGGGCTGTCCGGGGCCGGAAAATCCACTGTCGCTAAGGTACTTTTTTCCAAGATACTGGAGATCGGAGAACGCCCTGTAACCCTTCTGGATGGGGATATTGTCCGCCATAATCTTTCCAGTGAACTGAGCTTTTCACAAGAGCATCGCGACATCAATGTCCGGCGAATTGGGTTTGTGGCCACTGAGATCACTAAAAACAGAGGTATCGCCATATGTGCGCCCATTGCGCCGTATGAGCGAACTCGTGCAGAAATCAGGCAGGCCATCGAGGCACACGGTGGATTTATCGAGGTGCATATGGCCACTCCCCTGGAAGAGTGCGAGAAGCGCGATCGCAAGGGGATGTATGCCAAGGCCCGCGCCGGACTGATAAAAGGCTACACCGGTATCGATGACCCATATGAGGAGCCCAAGAACCCGGAGTTGTATATTGATACCACTAATATTACACCGGACGAGGCTGCCCAGGAGATTCTGCTCTATTTAGGACAGAAAGGGTATATCTAAATACGGAGCATAGTAATTATGAAAGATACACAATATCTCATTGCCGCAGTCGATGCAGCAGTCAAGGCCGGTGGGGCCATATTGGAGGTTTACCAATCAGACTTTGGTGTTGAGACCAAAGACGACAAATCCCCCTTGACCCTGGCGGATAAAAAATCCCATGAGATAATAAAAGCCAGTTTAGTTGATTTCGGGATACCCTTTGTCAGTGAAACTGTTTGGATTTCCAACATATGTCTCAAAAATGACAAGTAAGGATATAATAGATTATCTGTTTGAAAGCGATGAAATGAGGGCCATGTTTTATCGGTTAGGCGTAGAATGGGGAATTGGTCTGGATATCGACGGTAATGGGGCGGGATTTATTGCTAGCCTCGGTGTTTATTTCAATTGGCAGTTGATGGTAGGTGGAACCCATACGCTCGCCCATGCTATTGAGATGGCGGGAGTTCAAGAAGGGATGGAATTCTTTGAAAGCAGTGAGGTCGTTAAAGTGCTCCTTGAAAGCAAAAAAGCTGTTGGCGTTCAACTGAAAGACGGTACGAAAGTTAAAGCAAAGTTGGTGGCCTCAAATGCAGAAATAAAAGGAACCATGCTAAGAATGGTGGGTGAGGAAAATTTAAGTCCGTTATGGGTAAAACGGGTGAAGGATTTCGAAACCGGTCCGAGTTTTGTTTTAGGCTCAACAGCAATGGCATTACATGAGGCGCCGGACTTTAAAAGTGCAAGGTGGAATCCGGACATTAACAAAACATTTTATACCATTGTCGGACATGATTCAGCTGCCGAAATGTACGAATATTGTCATGATGCCCATAGCGGGAAAATTCCGCAAACATACAGTGAAGGAATATGGGTAAATAGTCTCTGGGACGCTACGTATGAGCCTTCCGGAAAACACAGCTTGACGGGTTGGATCTTTTTACCCAAAGCAAGTTCCCAAAGCCGGGAAAAATGGGAGGAGATTCGTGCAACTTGGAATGATAATTTTCTAATAAATTTTGAAAGATTTGCTCCCAACATGACCCGGGACAATGTTATCGACGACTTTTTTTATACACCCCAGGATCAGGAAGACGAAATGCGGTTGATGGATGGAGATTTTTGCAATGGATCGGGCAAGCTGACTCAGAGGGGGCATAATCGGCCCTTTCCCGAGGCGGCGCAGTATCGGACGGAGATCGAAAATCTTTATCTTTGCGGGCCCTACATGCATCCGAAGGGTGGTGCCAGCGGTGCAACGAGATACAATTGCTTTAAAATTATCGCAGAGGATTTTGAATTGGATAAATTTTGGGAAAAGCTGGATCGGGGTTACTAGAACCCTCTCTTCTTCTTTGTGCTGTTCCTTGTCAACGCCTTGAACAGCAGTATCAGAAAAAAGGCACCATGTAAGCCTCTTCCTCCTTCGTGGGGGAAGGTAGGGATGGGGGGACGGAACAGAGGTATAATCTGCATTAGCTACAATTAAATCTAACACTTAGGACTTGTATCAAGTGGTAGTCGCAGCTGTTCTTTCTAAGGCAACCAAACCTTAAAACGAAAGGAGAAAGTTTTTAATTACCAGGTTAATATTAAGGAGGTGTTTTATGCCTGATCAAGCATTATACGGATTGAAGGTGCTTGAATTCGCGAACCTGGTTTCAGGCCCCTATTGCGGAAAGATGTTTGCGGATCTCGGCGCCGAGGTGATAAAAATCGAAGACCCCAAAGGGGGAGATACGGCCAGAAGAAGAGAACCTTATGCCGGGAATACACCCGGCATTGAAAGAAGCGGCCTTTTTGCCTACCTGAATACAAACAAGATGAGCATTACCCTGGATCCGAAGACAACTAATGGTAAATCCATTTTTCTGGAACTGATAAAGGATGCAGATATTCTCATAGAAAATCATGCTCCAAGGGAGATGGAAAGGCTCGGACTCACCTATGACGTCCTTGAAAAGCTTAACCCCAGGCTTATAATGACCTCCATTACCCCCTTCGGCCAGACAGGGCCTTACAGGGATTATAAAGCCTATGAATTAAATACCTACCAGGGATGCGGCTACGGATTTATCAGCACAGTCTGCTTTGAAGAGCCGGTGCACCCGCCTATTAAGGCAGGGGGACGGCAATCGGAGTTCGGAACGGCCCAGGCCGCCGCAGTTGCAACTATGAGCGCTGTGCATGCGCGGGATATAATTTTCGCCGGCCAGCATATCGATATTGCCATTTTTGAACTCATGGCCGGCCAGAATGAGGCAAGCATCCAGCACTGGGTGCTGGCCGAAAATGAAATGGGCGGCGTCTCACAGCCCGTTGTTCAGCCCATGTGCCCGCTACCCTGCAAGGATGGGCATATCTTTTTAATGTGCGTGGAAGACCACCAGTATGATAAGTTCGTCAATCTCATGGGTAACCCTGAGTGGAACGAATCAGAACTTTTTGAAAATCGGTTTTCCCGCGCGGATTACGCGGATGCGCTGATTCCACTGCTGTCCGAATGGACCAAGGAGCGTACCAAGCAGGAAATTTTCGAAATGGGCCAGGCCGCCCATGTGCCCCTGGCGCCGGCGTATTCGTCGGAAGAAGTGGTGAATGACCACCACATTGCGGAAAGGAAGTTTTTTGTGGAGATCGAACATCCGGTTATGGGCACCGCTAAATATCCAGGGGCGCCGTATCGATTGTCCGAAACCCCCTGGCAAATTAAGCACCGATCGCCGCTTCTGGGAGAGCACAATGATGAAATTTTAATTAACCGGCTTGGTTACACCAAACAAGACGTGGTAAAATTAAGCCAGTCCGGCGTCATATAAATTCGGCGAAAGGAAAGGCATAATGAATAAAATGGCTCTTGAAGGTATTACTGTAGCCGACTTCGGTCAAGCATGGGCCGGTCCGCATTTCGGCAGAACCCTAGCGGATATGGGCGCCCGGGTGATAAAGATAGAAAGCCAGAGAAGAATGGATGCGGCCAGGGGGCTTCCCCCATGGCCCAAGGATGTCATGCCCACGCCCAATAATTCGGGGATGTATAACTGTTTTAACCGCAACAAGCTTGGGGTGACCGTGAACCTGACCACTCCCCGGGGCGTTGAATTGGCAAAGGAAATTATAACGATCAGTGATGTGATGGTGGAAAACTTTTCCAGGGGCGTGATGAAAAAAAACGGTTTGGATTATGATTCGGTAAAGGAATTCAATTCCGGTATCATATACGTGGCCCTAACCGCTTTTGGTTCCGATGGGCCTTACAAAAACTATGTCATGTATGGAAGACCCCAGAACTACATCAGCGGCCTGTCACAGATCACCGGCTACCCGGAGAGTGCGCCTCATCCCATCAACATCAGTTGGGGTGATCCCGTTGCGGCGCAACATGCTGCTTTTGCCACGCTCAGTGCCCTGCATTACCGAAAGATGGCAGGAAAAGGCCAGTATATCGGCCTTTCACAATGGGAGGGTCTGATCTGCATTACTCCGGAAAACATTATGGATTACACCCTGAACAGGCAGGTCAGGATGCGCCAGGGAAACCGTCATGAGTTTATGGCGCCTCACAATGCCTACAGATGCGGCGGCAGGGATCTGGAATGGGTGACCATCGCCGTTGAAACGGATGAACAATGGCAGGCCTTGATAAAGGTGATGGGCAATCCCGAATGGGCTAACGATGAAAAGTATTCGGATGCTTTAAGCCGCTGGAAAAACCAGGAGGAAATGGACAAGCATATCGAAGCCTGGACATTGAAACATACGGATTATGAGGTGACCCGCATGCTTCAGAAGGTAGGGGTCGCCGCTTTCCCCACATTGAGCAACAGGGGACTTACGGAAGACCCCCATTTAAATGAAAGGGGTTTTTTTGTAAAAATGGACCATCCCGATCCGGACATGGACGGCAAGAAATATGACGGAATTTTATGGAAGATGAGCAAGACACCCGGAAAAGTTCATAGTCGAGCGCCATTTCCCGGAGAGCACAATAATTATGTTTTTGGTGAACTTCTCGGCATGTCCCAGGACGAGATCAACAAATTGACCGAAGAGAAAGTGCTGTATTAAACCAGTGTCGATCCGGAAACGATAGGCTTTAGCTGGGAATTGTTTTATTGACGTTAAAGAATAAAACGGGATTCACATCCATTTTGCTTATCCAAGTGAAACCAAGTGAGTCAATCAGAGTAGCGGTAAAGCTGCCAAGTTGTTGAACCGAAATATTAAGGAGCCAAGCTAGAATGAGAGATTAACGTGATCATCTATTTTATTTCTTGTAAAGGGTAGAATTTTCTTAATTTATTTGCAAAGGAGGTAATGTATGTTTGCTGGTGATTTGTTTGGTAGGGCATTTAAGGATCAGGGTGCGGAGGTTGTGTTTTTTATGATGGGTATGGGCGGTCCTGATTCTCCGCCGGTTCGATCGATGATTGAGGCTGGGATTAAAGATGTGTATATTCGTCATGAACAGGCGGCCGCGATGGCGGCCCATGCCTATGCCCGATTGACAGGAAAACCCGCGGTAATTGCAGCACCAGTGGGGCCTGGTGTGACGAATATGATTACGGGAGTGGCTAATGCTTTTTTCGATAATACACCTATGATTGTGTTAGGCGGTGGGTATTTGCTTAGCCGTCCGGATGCTGGTTTCCATGAACAAGACCATATAGCAATGTTTAAACCCGTTACCAAGGAAGCGATCCGGGTGGAATCCTGGCAACGTATCCCTGAGTTTATTCAACGGGCCTATCGGGTTGCGACCCATGGGCGTAAAGGGCCTGTTTATTTAGAAATCCCGTCGGATTTGTTTTTTGAAACAGTCGATCCGAAACAAATTGATTGGCCGAAGCCTTTAAAAGCGCAACCGAAGCCAAAGGCTTGTGAAGAGGAATTGGATGCGTTGGTAGTCCTTTTAAAGGAAGCCAAGCGCCCTGTGTTAACGGTGGGAAGCGGTATTCATTGGTCGGGTGCTTATGATGAGCTTAGATCTTTTGTGAAAACGGTAGGCGTGCCCTTAACGGCAACACCCCAAGCCCGTGGTGTTTTGCCGGAGAGCCATGAGCTAAGTCTAACCGGAGCTAAGTCTTTTGCATTAAAGAATGCAGATTTGGTAATTTCAATCGGAACCCGTGCCAATTGGATTTGGAGCCATTTTAAACCCCCCACCTTTGGCGAAGAATTTAAGATGGTTTGTGTCAATATTGATGCCGATGAAATTGATAAAGGTAAGGAAGCAGATTTGGGCATTGTTGCAGATTCCAAGCAGTTTTTGGATCAAGCAAAAGAGCGCCTTACGGGCGAGAAGGAAGTTTGTCATCAGTATGGCGATTGGTTGCGTGATTTGAATGGGAAACAGCAGCAGATCAACGAAAAAGTGAGTGCCAATTACGAGAAGAATAAGAATAATAATCCTATTCATCCTTTACGCTTAACTAGGGAGATAGAAAACATTTTGACACCGGATACGGTTTTTATTGCCGACGGCCATGAGAGTTTGGAGTTTGCTCGTTTAAATCTTGATTTTGAACAGCCCCATGGTTATATGACGTCGGGACCAAATGTGTGTATGGGCGTAGGCGTGCCCATGGCACTGGGTTGTAAGATGGCACAGCCTGAGCGCCCCGTGGTATTGCTGATGGGTGATGGCGGTTTTGGTTGGAATGGGATGGAGTACGAGACAGCCATTAGAAATAATCTTCCCTTTGTAGGCATTGTATCTAATAATGGAGGCTTTGCTGCTCGTAGTATTCAAGGAGGGGTTGGACGAGAGCTTGGTCATTTACGCTATGATAAAATGGTCGAGGCATTCGGTGGTCACGGTGAGTATGTGGAAAATCCGGAAGATATTGCCCCGGCTTTGCAGCGAGCTATTGAGTCAGGCTTGCCTGCTTGTGTTAATGTAAAAGTTGATCCTGATGTGGTGGGGGTTAGGATTATGACTGTTTTACAAATTAAGCAATCTATGGGAGAAGGCTAATTAAATAAACCGTTGCAAGTCTGGGTGCAAACCAAAACTTTTGCTTATTGTGTCTTTTATTTCGGTCCAAGCCCTCCACATCCGGTGGAAGGCTTAGACCGAAACTAATTAGAGGCCAAAACAATAGAAAAGAGAAAACAATGCATATTATTAAAATGTTTGATCTTTGTGTTCGAAATGATCCTGAGAAACTGGCCTTTACAGGGGATGGTGGAGACTTTACATATCGCGAGGTTGAAGTTATCACAAACCGAGTCGCGCGTAAAATCCTCAGCAGGGGGATGGGCAAAGGTACCCGATTCTCGGTGGTTAGTCCGAATATTGGCTTAGCCATGTCAGCTGTTCTGGGAGCTATCCGGGCTAATGCCGTATGGTGTAATGTGAACCTTCGTGAAACGCCGGAGACTATCATCGGTATTTTTAAGCGAGGAGGTGTTGAACTGGTCTTTTATCATAGCATAGTTTCAAGCTTGATTTCACTTGCCAATCAACAGGTGGAAAGTTTGAAAGAAGCTGTTTGTATCGATAAACCGGATGATAACGGCATTTATTTCTGGGATTGGATTGAAGATGTGTCCGATGAAAGTCGGCCAACGGTGAGCTATGAAGCAGATGATATCATTTTTCAAGGCTGTACCGGTGGCACGACTGGACTTCCGAAATTAGCTCTCTTCAATCGAGATTATTTGATGTGGAACTGCCTTGGTTTTGCCACTTCCATGCATTTCAAAGAACCTCCCGTTTATCTCTCTGTTGCTCCAATTAGTCATGGTGGTGGAATGATCGCACTTTATACTCTGACGAAGAGCGGAACAGTTGTTATGATAGCTAAACCTGAACTTGACAATATCCTTGAAGCCATTCCAAAATACAATGTATCCTTTGTATTCCTGCCACCTACCCTGACTTATATGCTATTAAAACATCCAAAAACAAGGGGAGCGGATTTCAGCACGCTAAGATACTTCTTTTCATCGGCAGCGCCGATTGCAGCAGAAAGAATTGCTGAAGGAATGGAAGTGTTTGGACCGGTGATGTCACAAGGCTATGGCCAAACCGAGGTTGGGTTACCGGTAACATTCATATCACCAGACGATTACCTGGAAGCGTTGACGGACGAGTCTAAACGTCACCGGCTTGCCTCTTGCGGCAGACAGGTTATGACTATCGAAGCCTTGGAAATAGTAGATGAAAATGATAGGCCCCTGGGACCCAACGAACGGGGAGAGATTGTTATTCGCGCACCGTCAGTTATGCTTAGATACCTTAACGATCCTGAGGCCACTGAGACAATCCAGCAGAACAACTGGCATCATACCGGTGATATTGGTTATAGGGATGAAGACGGCTATTTCTACATCGTTGATCGGAAACGTGATATGGTAATCTCTGGAGGTTTTAATATCTACCCCTTTGAGATCGAAGGCGTTTTGCTTGGTCATCCGGCCGTACAGGATTGCGCTGTTATAGGAGTCCCAGATGAAAAATGGGGTGAAGCGGTCAAAGCTGTTGTGGTAATAACTCCAGGAAAGAATACAACTGAAGAAGAACTTATGGAACACTGCCGTTCGAAGCTTGGAGGAATGAAAACACCAAAAACGATCAGTTTTTGGGATGAACTCCCCCGTAGTGCAGCGGGTAAGGTGCTCAAACGTGTCATTCGGGACAAATACTGGGAAACAAAAGACCGAAAAGTACACTGATAGTCCGAAGGTTAACCAGGCTTTCTTAATGTATACGTACCCCTTTTATGGTAACCTGAGGCCGCCCTCTATACAGGTGGAACCTCACATTAAACATTTAGGCTAATTAATTAAAGGAGGGTATAGAATGCCGGAAGAAATAACATACGGGGGAAAAGTTATCGGTCAAGCATTAAAAGATGCGGAAGTTGAATATATATTTGGCGTTCATGGAATGATTAATCTTGCAATAGAGGAAGCTTGCAGACAGGGCATTAAAATGATTCATTTCAGGCATGAACAATCCGCTGGGTTTGCTGCTGATGCATATGCAAGGGCGCTCAGACGTCCTGGTGTGTGTTTCGCATCTTCTGCACCTGGATTTGCAAATTATGTTTCTCCGATTTCACAAGCTTATTGGGCTTATAGCCCGGTTTTATTGATCATCGGACAACATGGTGTTGCTTCCGACCGGTTAGGAACGGCACAGGAAGGCTATGGTACCGAAGTTTTTAAAACCATGGCTAAATATACGTACA
>JAUXEW010000098.1 GCA_030620375.1 Desulfobacteraceae bacterium
TGAATCCTTGACCCCTTGTACCCTCTGGGATCACACCAGCTCAATTGGAGATAACCCAATTTTGCCCTAATTAACTACAACTAATCGGGAGATGATTCTATAATATTCACTTGAAAAACTAGAAAAATAAGCATAATATTAAAATTGGTTCTTCACCAATTTAGTTGGAGAAGAGGGTCCAAGGATTGAAGCCTCCCCGCAGCAAGCTACGGGGAATCTTCCAAGTAAGGATTTTAGACTATTTTTATTTCGCTCGCTAACCCCGCAGCAAGCTACGGGGAATGCGCTCGCATTGCTTGTTCAAAAGCAACTCGTTTTAAAGGAACTAATCATGCCGGTATTCGAATACGCAGCTTTGGATGGAAAAGGAAAAACCACAACCGGTATCATTGATGCTGAAAGCGCTCTTGCGGCCCGGCAAAAAGTCCGCAGTTTGGGAAATTTCCCGGTCTCTATTAAAGAAATTTACGATTCCGCTTTAAAAAAACAGACCCGAAGCTTTTCCTTTTCCCGTTATTTCACCCGCGTTAAAGCTGCTGATACGGCCATGATCACCCGGCAGCTTGCAACCCTGGTAGGCGCCGGGCTCCCATTGGTTACGTCCATCGATACGCTGGTCCTTCAAACCAAATCCCATGCTTTTAAAGCCATGCTGGCTCAAATCAAGGACGCCATTGTTGAAGGGAACAGCTTTGCCAGTGCCCTGTCCATGTATCCGAACACCTTTTCATCCCTTTATATCAACATGGTCCGCGCCGGTGAAAGCTCCGGGACATTAGAAATTGTGCTGGAGAGACTGGCCGACATTACCGAGAAACAACAGGCGTTAAACAATCGAATTAAATCGGCATTGACATACCCGATATTTATGGCCGTTATCGGCGTTACGGTCCTGTTTTTTTTACTGACAGTTGTTATTCCGGAAATAACCACCATATTCGGGGAAATGGAACGGTCACTCCCTACGCCGACCCGTATTTTAATCAATACAAGTCATTTTTTAAGATCTTATTGGTGGATTTTACTGGTTGTCATCATCATTATGGTGTTTGCCGCCCAACGCTTAAAGCGAACCGTTTCAGGGCAATATTACTGGAGTAAAGCCATACTTTATGCGCCTGTTTTGGGAGACATGGCCAAAAAGCTGGCGATATCCAGGTTTTCCCGAACACTGGGGTCCTTGCTGGAAAATGGCGTCTCCATGCTATCCGCCCTTGAAATCGTTAAAAATATTTCAGAGAATGTTTTAATCACCCAGTCTGTTGAAACAGCCATTGAAAAAGTGGCAAAAGGCCAGGGATTGGCCGGTTCGCTGGCGGAAAGCGGCATCTTTCCGAACTTGCCGATCCAAATGATTCAGGTTGGAGAACAAAGCGGCAAACTTGAGGCTATGCTGGACAAAGTGGCGGATATATTTGAAAACGAGGTTGAATCGAGCATTATGCGTCTGACATCACTGCTCGAACCGGTCATGATCCTGTTAATGGCTGTGATGGTCGGTTTTATCGTCCTTTCAATTTGCCTTCCCATTTATGAAATGAACCAACTGGTTATGTGACGCGGCTTATGGATGCCTTATGAACCGGCAACCGTAATTGCATTCCCCATAGCTTTTGGCCGGGAACGCTTCAAAAATAAATTAACGGAGGAATAATGGATGAACATAAATTCATAAAAAAATTTGACGACAGCGGATTTACATTGATCGAATTGATGGTTGTCATTGTCATCCTCGGAATTCTTATCGGAATAGTCGCACCCAGAATTATGGATCGGCCCGGAGAAGCCAAACAGGTAAAGGCCAAGATACAAATCGAAGGATTAGAATCCGCACTGAAATTGTATAAACTGGATAACGGCACTTACCCTACCACGGAACAGGGACTTCAAGCGCTGGTAGATGCCCCGTCAACCGGTGCCAAAAAATGGCGAAAAGGCGGATATATTGAAAAAAGTAAAATCCCAAAGGATCCCTGGGAAAATGAGTTTATTTATCTGTCGCCCGGCATTCATGGTGATCACGATATGACCTCTTATGGTGCGGACGGCGTGCCCGGCGGTGAGGGTGAAAACCAGGATATCAACAGTTGGGAAATTGAGTAATGTCTTAACCATCTCTTACTAGTGTTCAAATTAACTTATGCCTTATAAACCGCCATCCGGTTCACACAGTTCGAACGCTCATTTTCTAATATCCCATAAGATTATGGCAGAAAATGATCCGCAAACTCATTTCAGCCATTCAATCTGCGGATTTACGCTTATTGAGCTCATCGCCGTGATATCCATTCTCAGTATAATGCTCTTTTTTTCCATCCCCAGATTTGGAAATTTCTCGGACTCAGGCAATTTAAAAAGTGTTTCCCGCTGGGTTATCGCCAACGTTCACGCCCTCAAAGAACGGGCCGTCAGCGATCAAAAACGCTACACGCTTCATGTCGGATTAGATTCGAACTCGTTTATGGTAACCAATGAGTCCATGATCCCGCAAGAGCTTGAAACAGCAGACCCAAAAGTGTATCAGCTTCCGCCCGGTATTACCATAATCGACGTGGAATATCCCGGTAAAGGCGTTATCAGAACCGGGCAGGCGGATATTAATTTTTACCGGCAAGGGTATTCGGACAAGGTATTAATTCATATCGAAGACCAAGACCAAAATCTCATATCCTTTTTAATCGAACCCTTTTTACCGGCGGTCAAAATTTCCGAAGACTATTTGAGTTTTTTTTAACGAATCATTAGGGTGTCTCGATTTGATAGACAGACATGCGGGCGCTATGCAGCTAACAAAATTCAATAATAAAAACAGGGTGCAAACAGGTGGGAATCCGGTTATTTCAGCTGCCGGGTTTACCCTCCTTGAAACGATGGTGGCGGTGTCCATCATCGCCATTGTGCTGGTTAGTATCTATAAGTTGCATATCCAAACAATTTCCATGAATATTACCGCCAAATTTTATGCCACGGCACCTTTTTTGGCACAAGAAAAAATATCAGAGCTGGAACTGTCACCCTTATCAGATATGAGCGATGACGCCGGTGATTTCGGTGACGAGTTTCCCGGCTACACCTGGAATCTTTCCGTTGAAGATATTGAAACCGATTTGCTGGGAGACATCACAAGCGATATCAAAAAAATCGACGTCGCCGTCGCTTTTAATAACGATGAATTTAATTACGAACTAAGAACCTACCGATTTATCCGGGAGTAAAGGAACGGCGTGCCGGCTGACCCGCCGGCCAATTATTGATTTAAACATAAAAAACCGGGTCCTCTGGGCCAGGATGCTTTACTGAGCGCTGACAATGAAAAGAAAATATGTGTCTTCCGATGGATTTACCCTGCTTGAAATCCTTGTTGCGGTTTTTATTTTTGCCGTCACCGTCAGCACTATTTTTGGTTCCTTTAAAGCCGTTCTCGGCAATGTCAATACCATTGAAGAAGGGACGGCGCAATATGAGATGGCCAAACACTGCTTAAATCGAATGGTCTCCGATATCAATTCGTTATACCTGACCTTGCCGCCGATTTATAGTCCTCCGGATTTCGACGATGAACCGGATCCCTATCGCATTCTGGGTGAAACGGATTCCATCGGTAGTGCTGATTTTTCAAAATTACGGTTTACCTCTCGCGCCCATTTGCCGCTTGAAAACAATACCCAAAACGGCATCGCCCAAATTGTCTACTATATTCAGGAAACGGCTGATAACCGGTTTGTTTTGAGGCGGTCGGATACGCTCTACCCGTATGAACCTGTAGAAGAGAACCAAAACGACCCGATTTTATGCGAAAACATGGTGTCTTTAAATTTTTTGTACTATGACGATGAGGGAACGGAACATGAATTTTGGGATTCTGATTCTGAAGAATTCGGCTACGCAACACCAAAAGCGATTAAAATCAAACTTAAACTCGGTGATGAGGCACGGGCCTTGCTGCTTGATACCATGATTTCGCTTCCCGTCTATAGAGAAAAAAAAGAATAATGAAATTAAAAACATATTTCCGGAATAACCGCGGAATGGCGCTTTTGATCACCTTGTCCATCATTTCCGTCTTAATTGTTACCACGATGGAACTACACAGAAGGGGCCGTTCAACCCTTACTTCCACCGCCATTAGCCGCGACCGGTTAACCTTAACCCATATGGGCGCCTCCGGTGTTCATATGGCAATGGCCTTGCTGGTGCAGGATAAAGCTGATGACCCACCGTCCGGTCTGGATAGCATACAGGAGGATTGGGCGAATCCGGAAATACTTAGCGACCTTGTTTTATCCATCCCATTTGAAGAAGGAACCCTGGTCCTGGATATCACAGACGAACTGGGCAAGATTCAAGTGAATACCCTTGTTAAATTTCCCGAGGGAAAAGAAGCCAATAACCCTCAAATGTTTTTGTGGGACCGCTTTTTAAGGCTGATAGAGTCTATGGACGAACCTTTTGAGAATATTGAACCCAGAACCATTATTAATTCGGTTAAAGATTGGCTGGACGCTGAGGATGATGATACGATTACGG
This sequence comes from Desulfobacteraceae bacterium, assembly GCA_030620375.1. Taxonomy (GTDB): domain Bacteria; phylum Desulfobacterota; class Desulfobacteria; order Desulfobacterales; family UBA5616; genus JAUXEW01. Next base: position 4,528 of record JAUXEW010000098.1, read on the forward strand.
GTTTAAACGGGGCGGAATCCGATTATTATCAGGGACTTGATCCGCCATATACATGCCGGAACGGTCCCATCGCGCATCTGGACGAACTGGTCCTCATTAAAGGCATTATCCCGGAACTGTACTATGGATTCGGGGGAATGTTGGGTATTTCTAATTACATGACAACAACTTTCGGCCCCATTGCGGACGGGAAAAAAGCATATTATACAGGCAAAATCAATATCAACACGGCCGATCTCCCGGTCATCGCGGCAATGTTGCCGGCCGGCAGTGAAATTCTGGCAACTGAAATCTATGAATACAGAGAAGAAATTTCCGATTCAAACTATATGTATGCCCTTTCAAACGCTAAATGGTACCAAAATGCACCCGGATGCAGCGATATTGAAATAGATGAAAAATTAATTGCGACCTATAGCGATTTCTTCCGAATTAAAGCTACTGCGGCCATTCGGCAGATAAGCGTTACCACAACTGCAGTCGTCCGGAGAATCAAGGACAACAAATCCGGAAAATGGAAATGTAAAGTCTTGAGTTGGCAGACAGAATAAAGTATATAGCCCCAAACAAAAATAAACCGGAAAAGTGAGCTAAAGTTTGAAGTTTGGAAGGAATACGATATTAACATGATAACCACGCTAAGCAGAAAAATTCTTGGATTGGATATTCGAGCTGACTCCGTTTCTGCAGTTTTGGTCAAAAACAGCCTCAAAGGCCTTTGGATTGAAGATAAGGTACGGGTTGAAATTACCGAGCCGATGAAGAAGGATGATGGCGGCCTTTCCGCTGCCCTGGCTCGGGTTACGTCCAACCTGGATGTATCGGGTGCCGTCTGTATCGTCTCGCTGCCGTTTAACCACATATCATTCAGGAATATCGAAGTTCCATTTAACAAAAAGAAAAAAATCAGACAAATCCTTCCCTTCGAGTTGGAGCCGACGTTACCATTTCCTATCGAAAATCTTATTATCGATTTTCAAATCATCAGCCACACAGATCATCCCGATCGAACGGAAATCATTGCCGGCGCAATTCAACAGGACGAGCTGAAATCATTTTTAGATATTCTAAAATCATTTCAAATCGATCCCGAAGTGGTTACCATCGGCGGTTATTCTACGGCGATGGGGTTGGCAAACAGCTTGGAATTTCAAGAGAATTGGATCTTGGTCGACATAGATCAAAATATGGCTTCAGTTTATGTCGCCGTCTCCAACCAAATACAAATCGTAAGGTCTTTTCGGATTACTTCGAACCTGTCTGAAAAACAATCTTCCATAGGAACCCACATATTACATACAATCTATGCGTCTGAAGAGCGGTTTGGGCCGGAAAGTCTACCGAAATGCGCATATGTTACGGGATGCGGCTTAACGAACACCGGCTTCGAACAGGATCTGGAAGCACAACTCAACATCCCGGTCCGCCGCTTGGACTTCATAAAAGATGGGGCCGTCCCCATCATTAATCATCCTGTTGATTCATGGCACCCGGTTCAAATGGACAACGCCTTTGCGCTCTGTTTTACTCAAACAGAAGGGATTCGCGGCCTTAATTTCCGTAAAGGTCCGTTTGCAACAAAGAAATTTTGGGAAGATCACACCTCGGATTTTATAAAATCGGGGATTCTCGCCGCTATGGTGCTGGTATTGTTAGGCGTTGGGTTTATCACAGATGCTTATATATCGGGGAAAAAGGTGACCGCCCTCGACAACCAGATTAATGCGCTGTTTAAATCCACTTTTCCGGATATCAGCAGAATCGTTGACCCTTTGAAACAGATGCGAATAGAGATTGAAAAAGAAAAAAAATCGACGCTCTTTACCGGAAAAACCGAAACCAATATCCGTGTCATCGATATTTTCAACGATATCAGCAAGCTCATTCCCAAGGAGACGGACGTTAAGTTCTCAAAACTGGTTATCGGCGGCGGCAACGTCCTGGTTTCCGGAAGCACCGGCACATTCAATTTGGTGGATGACATGAAAAACCGGCTGGAACAGGTAGAAATGGTTACCGCCGTCATCATAACATCCGCCAATCTGGATCGGTCTGGAAATCGAGTGGATTTTAAGCTAAAAATTGAGCTGGATTGATCAAGGATTCGCCTTATGAGACTGGGGATTAAGAAAAAGCTAAGTAAAAGAGAAAGACTCTCGATTTATGCAGCCATAAGCGTAATTGGCATCTTTACCATCATGCAGTTGACGGTTTTCCCGTTAATTGATAAAAGAAATCGACTGTCCAGAGCCTTTGAGGCAAAAACCAGGGCCCTTCAAGAAATGCGGGTCTTCAAATCCGAATATGATACCCTTAACAAACAAGCCGACCTGTCGAAGATCAATTTTAGCAATCGGGAAAAAGGGTTCACCCTTTTTTCCTTTTTGGACAGGCTCTCCGGTCAAGCCGGTATCAAAGACCATATTACCTACATGAAGCCGTCAACCGCGACTTCGAAAAACGGTTTATATAAATTGTCACAGGTTGAATTAAAGCTTCAGACAATCAATTTAAAACAGTTGACATCATATCTGTATATGATTGAAACTTCAAAAAATATCGTATTTGTAAAACGGATTTCGATTACCCAAACCGGAAAACCGGAAGGGTTTATTAACGTCGTTATGCAAGTGGAAACGTTTGAAACTTGATAGTGTCCATCCTTATTAGAAAATGAATAAACGCAACATACGGCTTTTATACGGATTCATCCTGATCACGGCGGTATGCTTTTTCGTATTTTATCTGTTCCCTAAGGACGAGGTAAAACAGCATATTATCATTGCTTTTAACCAGGCTTACCCGGATTATAGCCTCGATTTCGATCGCATTAAACCGGCTTTACCGCTGAGTTTGAAACTTGACAGTGTAACGGTTTCTTTTAAAGGCGATACGGTTTCTTTTAAAGGCGATGAGGCGTTTAACGCCGACTACTTAAAGGTCGGCTATCCTGTTTCGTCATTGTTTGGATCCGGCAATTCGTTTTCACTCAAGAGCAGGGCTTATGACGGCACCCTAAAAGGGAACGTCAACATCATTAAAAACGAATCGAACCGGCAAATCGTGGCTGATATGCGGTTATCGCATATCCAGATAAAAAATATAAATGCAATTCATCAAGTTACCGAGGGAAAACTAACCGGCTTGATAGAGGGAACCATTGCTTATGACAGTACCGGATCTTCCGACCAAGCAACGGCCAGGCTTAGCCTTACAGACGGCGAATTTCCTTTGGCCATATCCTTTATTGACCTTGGTCAGGCTAACTTCAGCGAAATCAATATTGATGCAACATTAAACCAGCAAAGTTTATCGGTAAACCAGTTCACCTTAAAAGGAATGCAAATAGACGGTCAACTTTCCGGAACGATTACATTGAAAGATCCGATTTATAAAAGTGTATTGAACCTTAGGGGAATGATTCAACTACATCCTAAATTTTTACAAACACTGCCGTCGAATTTGATTCCCGGAAAACTATTCGGTAAAAACGGCCTCCCCTTTAGTATTTCCGGGACGTTTGATAAACCGGATTTTTCTATCCGATAAGGATGACATTTTTTTACTTATCATGACAAAACCATATTTTGTATTAATCAATTGTTTGTTCATCATCGCCGCAGCCTACCTGGGTGTCAGTGCGTTTTATCAAATCTCAACCGCTCAAATTGAACACTTAGAACCCCTGGAACCATCTAATGGACGGGAATTGTCCATACCGGATACCATCCAGCGCCCATTGTCCCATTACCGGGCAATAGAAAAACGAAATCTGTTTCATGTTAAAAGCGACACCGAAAAGTCCATAGAACCGGTTAATTTAGAATCATTAGAGCAGACAGATCTTAAGCTTAAATTATGGGGAACCGTTACCGGAGACAGCAGCGGCGCTTACGCTGTCATTGAAGATACAAAAGCAAGGTCTCAAAACCTTTACCGGAAAAACGATACCGTTCAAAACGCGGTCATAAAAATGATCTTAAGGGAAAAAGTGGTGCTGCGCGTCGGGGGAAAAGACGAAATTTTAGACATGGAAAAAGCCAAAACCGGTCGCGTCTCCAAGAAATCCACCGTTGCCAGGAGGGCGGCAACGAGTTCCCAAATCATATCCCTTAAACGCTCCCAGATTGATGACGCTTTAAAAAATGTCAATCAACTCATGCAACAGGTAAAAATCATGCCGCACTTTGACAAAGGTCAGCCGGATGGCTTCAGTCTTACCGGCATTAAACCCAATTCCATCGTCAGGAAGATGGGGCTAAGAAACGGCGATATCATTATCGGAGTAAATGGGCAAAAAATAGAGACCATGGATGATGCGCTGGGTTTTTACCAGCAGTTAAGTTCAGCATCCGATCTTTCAATCCAAATGAAACGAAGGGGAAGAGAGAGAATCATAGAATACAATATTAAATAGTGTCCGTCCAGAAATGGTCTTTTTGCCCAATCTCATCGTTATGCTCAAAAAATAATCCTTGGAATATCAAACATATGCCTCCGATTATTTTTTTTGCATGCCTTGATCTTGAACAAAAATCCTCATTTCTGGATGGACA
>JAUXEW010000275.1 GCA_030620375.1 Desulfobacteraceae bacterium
GGCACTAAAGTGGACTTGTTTGAATATCAGGCAGAACAGGCGGCCTATTCATCGCGCCCGCTTGCGGATAGGATGCGCCCGCAAAATATCAGTGACTTCATGGGACAAGAACATGTTGCGGGAAAAGGGTCGCTGATTCGAAACGCCATTGAAAAAGACCGGATTTTTTCCATGATCCTATGGGGCCCGCCCGGATGCGGAAAAACGACACTCGCCCGGATTGTTGCCGGTGAAACCCAATCCCATTTTGTTCAATTTTCAGCCGTATTATCAGGAATCAAAGAAATTCGGTCTGTTATTGAAGAAGCAAAAAACCAGTTGCGGTTATACCGAAAAAAAACGATTTTATTCGTTGATGAAATTCATCGTTTCAATAAAGCCCAACAGGATGCCTTTTTGCATCACGTGGAGAGCGGATTGATCACCTTGATCGGCGCCACTACGGAAAACCCGTCCTTTGAAGTCATTCCGGCCTTAATGTCCAGATGCCGCGTCATAACACTAAACCCGCTGTCAGAAGACGACATCTCTAGTTTGCTTCAACGGGCAATATCGGACCAGCAGCACGGGATGGGAAACTTGAACCTTGCCATCGGGTCTGAAGCCTTATCCCATTTAATCAACATATCTGATGGAGACGCCCGGACCGCCCTTAACGCGCTTGAAATTGCCGTGTCGGTCCTGGTATCGGAACAGACAGATTTGGATGAAAGAAATCCGATTGAAATAACCCTGGAAAAAATTGAAAGCGCCTTGCAAAAAAAAGCCCTGCTATATGACAAATCCGGCGAAGAGCACTACAATTTGATATCCGCTTTTCACAAAAGCCTCCGCGGAAGCGATCCGGATGCCGCATTATATTGGTTTCACCGAATGTTGTCCGGAGGTGAAGACCCGTTTTTTATTGCCCGGCGGATGGTTCGGTTTGCCACTGAAGATATTGGAAACGCAGACCCGAATGCCCTGTCCGTCGCGATCAGCGCTATGGAAGCATTTAAATTCCTCGGTCATCCGGAAGGCGAGCTTGCCCTTGCGCAAGCCACGGTATATCTGGCAACGGCGCCCAAAAGTAACAGCATATACGCTGCATCGGAAGCGGTAAAAGAAACCGTTAAACGCACGGGAACACTTCCGGTTCCTTTTCATATTCGGAACGCACCCACAAGATTGATGAAAAAACTGGGGTACGGCAAGGGGTATGCTTATGCTCACGACTATAAGGATGCATACACGCCCCAGGAGCATTTACCGGATAAACTGAAAGGAAAAATTTTCTACCAGCCCAGTGAAAGGGGATACGAAAAGATTGTCAAACAGCGGCTTGAACGATGGAGAGCCCTGAAAAAAACCGGCGGAACCAAAACCAAACGACTGCCAACCGGCTAACCGACATCAAGATCCAAAACATACTTTACGGTCTTCTGTTCAACCGGCTGTTGATTAATAACCTCAAATGTCCTTTCAAGAAAGGTTATCCTGCCGGTCTTTTCAAAAAGGACAATTGAAGAACACCGCGTTCCATAACTCATGCTGGTGATAAACAACGGCGAAAGGATTCTCTCCCATTCTTCTCCCACACCGGTATGCGGGAGGTCACTGTCGGGCGCATAAGCACGGTCTCCAAGAATATTGAACACCGCTTCCGGATCAAGCTTCTCCTCCCTGTCCAACAACGCTTTGAACAATTTTTTTCCCTTTGTGATTTTTGGCCATGGGGTATCCAATAAATCATTGCTCAATCCGTAAAGCCCGGGCCTGATTTTTTGGATATCTTTTCCCCTGTTTGATGCGTAATACAGGTCAGGCCATTGACCAACCAGCAGATTAAACGCATTATAATGTTGACCGGTTTTTTCAATATATTCGAGATAGGCTTTCGGAGGTTTATCACCCGTTAGAAAATCGCTGACCAGAAGCCCCCTGGAAGGGGCGTCAGGATTGAGAAAGGATGGATCTCTATAATTCGTAATGGCAGCGATACGCCCGTTTTTCGTCACTCCCAGCCAAGTTCCCATATTCTTGAGATCCCGCCCTGCCAGGACAGACGGCACATCATCCCAGTATGATAGCACCTGTGTCGGACGGCTATAAAATTCGTCCCGATTGGCTGCAATAATGAGTTGAAATTCAGGGTGATACGCATGGGCAAACAGAATTAAACACATCGTTTGTTTCCATTGACTTATTTATAAAATATGGTAGTCTAAATACTTCTAAAACAAGATAATTGAGGGGGCGGTGAGTTTATCTGATTTTGGGCTGCCCCTCAGGTAATTATAGTTAAAAATCATAAGAAATCAATAAGAAAGGTTATATCATGAAAGACGCGGTTATTGTTAGTGGTACCAGGACGGCTATCGGCGCATTCGGTGGTGCTTTAAAAACGGTTCCGGTAACGGAATTAGGTTCTATTGTGATCAAAGACGTATTAACCCGTATCGGTTTAAGACCTGTTGTAAATGAACAGGAAAAAGGCATGGCGCCGGACACATTGAAAGACCAGGGGTTGACGGAGTTGGAAAAAAAATCTTTTAACTGGGATGATTCTCAAGTGCCGATTACTATTGATGAGGTCATTATGGGAAATGTCCTGCAGGCCGGCCAAGGGCAAAATACGGCAAGACAGGCTATGATTAGCGCGGGGATTCCAAAGGAAACCCCGGCTTTCACCATCAACAAGGTTTGCGGATCAGGTCTGAAAGCCATTGCCCTGGGTGCGTCTGCCATTATGACCGGAGAGGCGGATGTTATTATTGCCGGTGGCCACGAAAATATGAGCATGGCACCGATGGCGCTTCCCAAAGCCAGGTGGGGGCATCGGATGGAGCTCACCGGCATCGGTGATATCTATGACCTGATGGTGTTTGACGGCCTGTACGAAATCTTTTACGGTTACCATATGGGGGTTACCGCCGAAAACATTGCCTCGAAATATAATATCAGTCGTCAGGAACAGGATGAACTGGGGGTATTAAGCCATCAAAGGGCCAGAACGGCAATTGAGGAAGGCATTTTTGCACAAGAAATCGTCCCCGTAGTCATCAAAACTCGTAAAGGTGATATTGTTTTTGACACGGATGAACGCCCCATGGAAACAAGCTTGGAAAAAATGGCCAAGTTAAGACCGGCATTTGTGAAAGACGGAACCGTTACCGCCGGTAACGCTTCCGGCATCAATGACGCATCCGCCGCGGTACTTCTGATGAGTGCCGATAAAGCCAAAGACATGGGGCTTGAACCGATTGTCTATATTAAAGCGTTTGCCTCAGGCAGTCTTGATCCGGCATATATGGGGCTAGGACCGGTTCCGGCGGTGAGAAAAGTCTTAAATTCAACCGGTATGAGCCTGGATGAAATTGAAATGATCGAATTAAACGAAGCGTTTGCATCTCAGGCGATCGGCTGCATGCGAGAACTCAATATTGATGTTGAACGCCCCAACGAACTCGGGAGTGGAATTTCTTTGGGGCACCCTATCGGCTGCACCGGTGCTCGCCAGATGGTAACCGGAATGAACCTCATGAAGCGAAACGGATATCGCACCGGGCTAATCGCCATGTGTATCGGCGGCGGGATGGGGGAGACCCAGAAAAGATGAACCAACTCAGA
>JAUXEW010000120.1 GCA_030620375.1 Desulfobacteraceae bacterium
TCTTTCACAAATTGTTTAGCTGTGGCAAAACCAATGTCCCCGGCTCCCCCGGTAATGACAGCTGCCTTATTCTTTAATCGGCCCATTTATATTTCCTTTCCTCAAATATTTTCAAATAAATTGGAAACGCTAAACAAACCCGTTTATGTTGGGAAATCGTAAAAGCCCTGTTCCGTGTAATATCGATGATCTTCAGTCATCAGCGTTCGCATGCTGTAGACCAAGTCCCTGAAAATCTTGTGACCCCCGACCCTTAAAAATGTGGGTGGTCTCATCCAGGGATTTGTCACCCTTTGATCCACCTTCTCGGCAAAACCGTGATTTGGGCAGTCAGAATCTAAAGCAATCATCGCTTCTTACAGCCTGGAGGACAGATTCACTAACTTTTTTTTGGTCGTGCTACCTGCCGACCTGTCATCACCGGCAGATCGAGAAATGTTCGTATCCCCGGTGCTGCCTCACAGACATATGGAACGGCATTAACGGCGTGAGACGCTGTAGCAAGAAGTGCATTGGACAACCACTCTTCTCCTAAATCAATTAAAATATTCGGCCTGCCTTCAACATGAACCTTAAAATTGGGCTTCGACCAATGGGAAGCGCAATCACGAATAGCTCTGTATATCACTTCAAGTATGATAAACGAAACACCTTCTACGATGCCTTCCCATTTCCATCGCTGAGCGACGATGGTTCCCGCTTCTATTGAGCCGGCGGCAATATCGACAGGTTGCTCGGCCAGTTCGAAGTCAACGGATGATTTTATCTCCTCAAGCCGAACCATTAGGCCGTCAGCAATCATATGGATACTTTCAATGAACAGGCCGCTCAACCACGATCCATACTTTCCATTTAATCCCTTAAAATCTTTTGGATCAGCGCCAAACTGCATCATTTCTAATACAACTTTTGGTGAAGGGTAAAAGTCAAACACCGAGGATTCAAGCGCATAAACACGATCAATCCGTGCAGACATTGAAGATAATGTAAGCGGCAGCAGGTCACTTAAAAAACCTGGATTGGCTCCGGTACCATGGAAAGAGGCGTTGCCCGCAATGCAGGCAGATTCGAGCCGCTTCACGATCTCTGGTCCATATGCTTTAGGGTATAGATAACCTACTGTAGTTATAATATTTTTGCCTGACTCAAGTAATCGGCAAATAATTTTTACATCAAAATCCGGATCTTCATTAATCCGTGCTGAAGGAAGCGGCATATATAACACAGCATCCGCATCCATATCCATAATGGTTTCAATGTCATTGGTAGCTTTTACGCCAATCGGCTCCAACCTGCAGAACTCACCAGCGTCAAATCCATTTTTTTCACGGTTGTAAACATACAAACCGACCAATTCCATGTCGGGATGTTGAATAACCGATCTCAGTGCATAAGTACCTGTAGCCCCTGTCGCCCATTGGATTACCCGGTAGGACATGATTCCCCCCCTTTCCTTTATCGTTTTATATAAACCTGAATAAAGTAATTTTTAAGCGGAACTTCACCCTTGATGCCTTGGAGCCTACGTATCTTCGACTTTTGCAGCGTTAGGGTCTAGTTTCTCTTCATCGCAGCTTCCAGGTCACTAAATTTTTCGGGAGGGGCAGTCGTATCAGGTCTGGCAATAAGATCGATGGCTTCTGTGGGACAAGTACTCACGCAAAGGCCACATCCAATACATTGTAAATCGTCCACAGATGCCGTCTCATTGACCGAAATAGCTGAAACAGGGCATCGTTCTATACATGTTTCACAAGCGGTACAGAGTTCGGAATCAAAGTGAGCAATATAACCCGAAGTAAGCATATATGACGCTTTAGGTGCTGCTTTGGCCATTCTTAAAATGCCGCAGTGACAAGAGCAGCAATTACAAATAAAAGCGAGCTCTTCCGAAGTGTTTGCAGAGCAATGGACGAGCCCATCCGCTTCGGCATTTTTAAGAATTTCAAGTGCTTCATCTTTACTCACCAATCGACCATTATGCCTTTCCGATATGAAGATAGCCCCATCACCAAAAGCCATGCAGTTTTTATGCGAGACGCCGCAATCATCATTTTCATCTAGCAAAATTGCATGATGTCGGCAAAAACAAGTCCCAACGGCTATTGCCTCTGTTTGTTCCACAAATTTGGAGAGTTGTGCATATGGAAGAACTGTTTTATTTGTATCGATCTCCTCTTGTACCGGAAGCACCCTGAAATATGAAGTTGAAGGTGTTGGAGGTGGCGTGGGGAGAGAATCTCGAAGTTTATTGATTACTTCTAAATAATCCTTAAACCTGCGGGCAATAAGATAATCACGCTCTGTTTTTGTGCCGCGAATGAATTGTGCTTCAAATATTCCGGGGAGAAGGGGTAATAAACTGTATTTATATTGGCCTTCCTTGTTTTTTTTGGCATGGAGGAAACCATTATCCGTCATCGCCTCCAGTTTTGATCTAACATCCTCAATGGGTCTGCCCAGCTTTTCCGCCAAAGCTTCAGCTGTAATCGGCTTATCGGGCAGGGAAACAGCAATATCGGCTTCTTCAGGAGTAACCAAGTCTTTTAAAAGAAAAAAGAATTCATCATTCGGGATGACGGGGATAGCTCCCCCTGCTTTGCTCAGGGCATCGCTAAGGTTTTTGAAAATTTTTTCATTTGGCATAATCATTCTCCTTTGATTAACTATTCAACTTTCTGGATTCATGGCCTTGCGAGATGAATAATCTTCTGGCGATATGCGAACTCGCCCCAAGGGCCACTATCAGTGACGCTTGCCAAGGCGTCAAAACCACATTTGAGCTTATTGAAATTGCGAACTTGTCGTGAAATGGGGGGTCCATATTTTCTAGGGGTTCCGGAAGCGCCGATAATCGCAATGGACCGGGGTGAAAACAACGGTCTCAATTTATCAAACATTCGGTTGTTCATTTGTTTTAGTCATCAGAGTTGTCCGGCAACATACAACCGTAAATTTTTGTTTACCTGCGTATCATCCTTTTTCAAACAGGGTCGATGGGAGGATTATGAATCTTAAATAAAATGTCAATAAAATTCTGATCCGGGATGTTTAATCTAACCTGTTTGCGAGAGCAATATTTGCCCATTAATTGTTATCTCGTCCCCCGTACCTTTAAACGAACTTTTCCTTTATAACGCGCTTGAGTATTTTCCCGTTGGCGTTACGGGGTAACGGCTCGTCCTGCAGAATCAGGCGAACCGGGACTTTGAATGCCGCCAGATGTTTGGCAACATGGGCTTTAAGGTCTTCTTCCGCAACTTTGGTGCCCGGTGTAATTTGAACCACAGCGCCCACTTCTTCGCCCAGGATGCGATGCGGTATCCCAACCACTGCAGCGTCCATGACTGACGGGTGGTCATAAAGGACATCTTCAATCTCAACACAGTAGATATTTTCTCCGCCCCGAATCAGCATCTCTTTGGTACGGTCTAAAATATACACAAAGCCTTCTTCATCAATACGGCCCACATCACCGGAATGGAGCCAACCGTCGGTGAAGGTTTCCGCGGTGGCTTCCGGTTTGTTCCAGTACCTTTTTACGACATTGGGTCCCTTGATCCAGAATTCTCCGATTTCTCCCGGCACAACGGCTTGGCCATTTTCATCCACGACTTTGATGTCACAAATCGGTACCGGTACCCCTACACTATCGGGTTTATATTCATAGTCGACACCCAAGTTCATGGTGGTAACCGAAGAGGTTTCGGTTAGTCCATATCCATTTCCAGGCGAGACATCCGGGAAGGCTTCTTTAATCCGCCTGACCAGTTCCGGCGCTGCCGGAGCGCCGCCGAAAGCAATCGAACGAATACTGGAGGTGTCTCTTTCATGAAAATCCGGGGACTCAAGTAATTGCCAAACCATGGCAGGAACACCACCCACCTGTGTAATCTTTTCTTTTTCGATTAATTCCAGGGCACGCTCAGGATTCCATTTATACATCATAACCAGCTTGTTTCCCGCCAATGTGTTTGCCACCAATGTGGAATGGCACCCCGTGGCATGAAATAACGGTACAGACAAAAGCGGAGACAATGGCTCCTCTTCGGGTGGCTCTCCGGAAAGAATCGGGGGGATTTCCCCTTGGCGTAACAAGGCTCTCGCTCCCACATACATCAGGCTCATCAGATTCGTACAGACATTACGATGGGTTCCCAATGCGCCCTTGGGCTGTCCCATTGTCCCGGAAGTATAAAAAATCGTTGCTTCATCATCCGGTTCTATTGTCGCCTCCGGGAGCGTACCTTGAGCAGGATATTTTTTTAAAAGCGTGTAGAGGTCCGTCACCCCGGTTGGGAGTGATTCGCCACCACGAACACAGATGACGGCATTAAGATTCATATCCGCAATGCGGTCTTTTATTAGGTCGACCCGTTCACCATCGGCAAAAAGCACGGTTGAACCGGAGTCGCTAAGACCATACTCTAATTCTCCGCCTTTCCACCAGGCATTTAGGGGAACGGCAATTGCACCGATACAGGTGGCCGCCCAAAAAGCCATGGGCCACTCCGGATAGTTACGCATGGCAATGGCGACCCGGTCTCCCTTTTGTACGTTATATTTTTCTAACAGGATGTGGGCCAGTTTGCAGACGGTCTGATAATGCTCCCCATAGGTTACCCGATCATCTTCGTAAACCAGATATGTTTTATCTCCATGATCTTTGGACATATCCAAGAGTATTCGTAATGAAGGGGGTGCATTCTTCCATACCCTTTTTCTGATTCCGAAGATTTCAATTTCTTCCATTTCAAACGGCGCGCCGGGCGCCGTCAGCATTTCGGTTGCTTCCTGGATGCTCACTGTCATGATCGTGCTGACTCCTTTTTTTGTCTTACCCCAACCGAGTCAAAACTGGATTGGGTGTTATCAGCTGTTGTTAATCGTTAACAGCCTGACCCGGACAAGCTGGAAAAGTGAGCTAGTGCCCATCCATAAACGGCATCTTTTGGCCCGGAGCTTCGTTTTCGCTCTTTTGAAATCCTCAAAATAGCACGCTATTCCTGCGGTTTCAAAATAGCTCAGGCCTTGCTCTGAACCAAAATCTACCATTTCTGGATGGGCACGAGGTAAAGTTGTGGAATTCTGCCTATTCACTGTAAAACAGATTGAGTGAAACGAAACCTTAACTTTAGCCACTTATAACTTCTTGTAATTGTAACGTTAATGGGCATTTTCACTCAATTTGGATTATTGAATGCGCAAATTTTTACACTCACTCGGCTCCGGGTAGATCAGCTTCGGTAGTGATTACGCCCGCCACAAACAGGTCGCTGATATCATCGTCAGACAGACCCAGAATCTCCTTGAATACATACTCAATGTCTTCGCCCAGACAGGGGCCTGCCTTGTGTATATGGTTCGGGGTCTTGGAAAGCCGATAGGCCGGGGCATTGTATGCATGCTTACCTATAACCGCGTGTTCTAAAAATCTGAAATGTTCCCGGTGCTTTAATTGAGGGTCGTTGAAAAGGTCTTCCGCGGTTTTTACCATTCCGCAGGGAATGCCCGCATCCTGCATCATGGTCATGATTTCTTCCGGAGGATGATGCTTTGTCCATTCTTCGATATGGCTATCCAGCTCGTCTTCAGTTTGCTTTCTCTTCAAAAAGGTCGAAAATTTAGGATCTTTACTCCAATCCGGATCGCCGATTACCCGGCAGAAGGCCTCCCATTGCGCTTCATCGGCAATGGTTATGGCTACCCAACGGTCTTCACCAAGACAAGGATAGATACCATGGGGAGCCATATAGGGATCTCTGTTCCCCATACGCAAGGCAATACGTCTGTTGACGTTATAGTCTAGAATAGTAGGACCTAAAAAGGTCACACCGGCTTCTACCTGTGACTGATCCAGATAGATTCCTTTTCCGGTTTTGCGGCGGCGGATCAGTGCTGCGATGACGGTACTTGTCAGATACCAAGGGGCAATGAAATCGCTGTAATTATTAAAAATAGGCAGGGGCTCACGATCCGGAAGACCGAGAAGGTGGGCATAACCGGCGTAAGTGGTACCGAACATCCCATAGGCTCCGAACTGCTTAAGCGGCCCGGTCTGCCCCATTTGGCATGTAGAAAAGTAAACGATGTCGGGTTTTATCTTCTTGCAACTTTCATAATCAAGGCCGAATTTTGCCATGGTCCCCGGTGTGAAGCTCTCGGTGACCAGGTCGGCCCATGCCACGAGTTTTTTGGCGAGTTCCAGACCTTTTGGTTTGGTCAAGTCCATCGCTATGCTGTATTTATTGGTATTGTAAGCCGCCCCGAATGCGCCGCGATCAATGCCGGATTCGCCGTCTTTAAAGGGACCAAAAGTCCTCAGCGAGTCGGGAACCCGATGGCTTTCAACCCGAACCACCGTAGCGCCATGTTCTGCCAGTTCCCGTCCTACCTGGGGACCAACCCCCACCCAGGCAAAATCTGCCACTTTTAATCCCTCGAATACTTGTTTTGCCATTGTATCCTCCTTTAAATCACGCCACGGGTTTTGAGTAATACGAGTTCTTCTTTTGTCATTCCCAATTCCTTTTCGTAGACCTCCGCGTTATGTTCGCCAATGAGGGGGGAACGTCGTTGTGGGCGATAGGCCGGCAAGTCTGTCCATCTGATCGGATAACCGGGATAGGATATCTTTTCCCCCAACTCCGGATGATCCACGGTAACCCAGAACTTTCTGGCTTCAAGCTGCGGGCTTGCAACCAGGTCCTTGGCGTCTGTAACCGGAACCAGCATGATTTCGTTTTTTACCGCATATTCGAACAATTCCTCTTTTGACTTGGTTAGGAGAAATCCAGCAAATTCGTTCTCCATTAAACTTATTTCCTCCTGGGTTACCGTAGCCGAGTTGTCTTCAAGCCAATCATGATCTTTCAGCAAAAGGGCATATCCCTCACTGTTGGCCCACGCCACCAGATTTTCAGTCGAAATTCTTACTCCCTGGGCAGCGCCACCTCCGACCATTAGGTATACAAATCCGTTTTTACAGGGCCAGACCCATCGCATCAAGAGGGGGCCCGGCGGTGTCGGCCGGACCGACATCCCATATGGCCCGATGCCTCTATAGTTCACCTTAAGCAAATCCCAAATTTCGATTCCCATCATGAGGGTCAATACGACTGCGTGCTGACACGAAACGTCTACATGCTGGCCCTCATCGGTAAATTCTTTATGGTAAAGGGCTACCATGGAGCCCAGGACACCCTGAAGGCTTCCGTTGAAATAGAACTGCGGTGCAAAGAACCGTAAAGGAGGCGAATCCATGTAACCATAAAGGCGAGCCATGCCTCCCATTGCAACACCCACCAGATCGGTGGTTTTGTATTGGGCATAAGGCCCTTTTTGGCCGAATGGGGTTATGGATGTCATGATAATCCCCGGATTTGTTTTTGCCAGCTCATCATACCCGAGGTCCAGGCTGTTTAAGTATCCCGGTTCAAAGGACTCGATGACAAAGTCGGCGGCTTTTACCAGTCGTTTGAAGAGCCCTCGGCCTGCTGATGTTTCCAGGTTCAAGGTGATACCCCGTTTGTTGAGATTTGTGAAAAACCAGTACAGGCTTTTTTCCGGATGGGGAATATCGTGGTAAAAAGGGCCGTTGTTCCGGGCGATATCTCCGCCCGGCGGCTCGATCTTAAGAACGTCTGCACCGAGGTCGCCAAGGATCTTGCCACAGAGATGTCCCGTCTCATCGGTGAGATCGAGTACACGAAAACCGTCTATCAATGATGTTGTCTCCTGCTTCATTCATCACCTCCTGAATTAAAAGGTCCGAAACTTCTTTAATTTAATGAATTAATCCAATTTTAAAGTCAATTGCTAATCCTGCCCCTTGTTGTGGAGATAGCGTCCGTTGTTTCGGATCAATTCCGGTTTAGGCTTAAATATCGTGAGCCAAATTATAGCTGTTGAGCTGAAGGTCTATGGAAATTAAAATTACAATATTTCAGAGATTATGCTTATGATATATTGATTAGATGGGAATCATGTTGCCGGTTAAAATAATAAGTGAAATTGTTATCTTATCGATAACCTATATCCAATAAAGAGTTGTGAGTCAAGTTCCTCGTCATCATTGGCTGCAATTAAAAGGATTCCCTGGTTTTTTGAAAGAAAATTCCCGGCCCCTCAACCATATCCATCCGTTTGCGGCGGGGCGGGGATAATTTTAATTTTTGGTTGTAACTTTAAAAGAATTCAGATAAAAATTTTTTGCCAATAATTAATTGAGGGGTCGGGGAGTTTATCTGCTTTTAGGCCGCCCCTCAGATCATTATGGTTAAAAATCGTGTAAACTCGAATATAAGGGCTCGTAAAGAAAAGTAGGTATTCTTAATGAAATAA
>JAUXEW010000315.1 GCA_030620375.1 Desulfobacteraceae bacterium
ACCGGTCATGCTAACGTGGAGGTCGCCATAGAAGGAATGGCGCTCGGCGCTTTTGATTATCTTATGAAACCCACGGAAATTGATGAGCTTTTTTACAAGCTTCAAGATGCATACAAGAAAAAATATTTACAGGAACAGAAAATAATAAAAATGGAAACAGACTTGAGGTAAAGATCGATCTCAAAAGAATTGAAGTTCTCCGTTGCTTGCAGCGAGGAATGCCCTTGCTGTTTCGGTTCAATTAGAACGCCATTTTGTTATGATGGTCCGGAACCCTGTTAAAAATATCAATAGCGGCATCTCATACAAAATCTAAATGAAACAAGCCGATTGGCTTTGTAATAAAGAATAATAAATGAAGGAGGGTGATATTGGTATGAATTTTTTTCGACGATGGGGTGAATTTATGATGTGGGGTGCACAAGCCCACGCTAGGTGGGAGCTGAGTGTATCCAATACGATTTTAAGAGACAAAAAACGACTGGTCATACTCGGCGTGTTGATGCTGCCTGCTATTTGGGGAAGCATTGCGTCTGCCGATCAGATAGGTGGGGCTCTGCCGGATTTGCTGGGGGGGAAAAAGGCTTACAGCCCGGCATTTTACACTACCGGGATTTTTATCGTATCCATTTTAATCGGCTTGGGCGCCGGACTGATTACGGGATGTATCGGAGCCGGTGGCGGATTTATTATTGCACCTGCTTTGATGAGTGCCGGGATCAGAGGTATCTTGGCCGTTGGCACGGACCTGTTTCATATTTTTGCCAAGGCTATTATGGGGAGCGTGATCCACCGGAAACTGGGGAATGTGTCCATACCACTTGCCGCGGTTTTTCTGATAGGGGCTATAGTCGGTGCAACGCTAGGCGGTGTAATTAACCGGGTATTATATGAAATCAATCCTGTTTTAAGCGATGCTTTTATTACAACGATTTATTCTCTCATGTTGGGGCTTTTGGGAACCTATGCCATGACCGACTATCTGAAGTCAAGAAAGACCGGAGAGAGAGGAGATGCGCATGGTGGTGAGACTCATGGCGGTAAGATTGAAGGCGTCGAGTTGGGAAACCTCCCCAAAAAGCTTCAGGCATTAAAGATTCCGCCGATGATTAGATTTGATCAGGGACTGCTTCCCGGTGGACGGAGCATTTCATGGTTGTTTTTGGTCTTAAGCGGTGCGCTGGTCGGTCTTGCCGCCGGCATAATGGGAGTCGGCGGCGGATTTCTGACCTTTCCGATTTTTGTTTATATGCTGGGCGTTTCTTCCATGACCACCGTGGGAACAGACATTTTTCAAATTGTATTTACAGCCGGTTATGCAGCCATCAGTCAGTATGCGATTTACGGTTTTATTTTTTATACCTTGGCCATGGGGATGCTGCTCGGATCTTTAGTGGGTATTCAGATCGGTGCCATGGTGACCAAAGTGGTTCCGGGAATCACCATTCGCGGATTCTATGCCATGGCGGTGTTGGCGGGGTTTGTTAATCGTATTTTTGCGCTTCCGGCCAAACTGGGTGAAATGGGCGTTATTCCGATATCCAAGGAAATCGGCGCGATACTGGAAAACATCGGCATATGGGCATTTTTTCTGGTCATCGGCGCATTTTCAATATGGGTCATCACCACATTTCTTTCCAATATCGGTGTGCTTAAAGGAAAGGAGGCGAGATAATGATAGCGGACAAAAAATTTTTTTTTATCGGTGCCGGATTGATGGCGGGGTTTCTTGCTGTTCTGGTGATTATTTTTTCACCGGTATTTAACGGGATTACCGGTCTGGAATATCTTGATTCGTTATACAATTCTATTTCTAAGGGATCGGCATATTATATTCCAAAAGTAACAAAAGAGGTCGAAAAATATGCCGGTAAGTCGATAACCGTTTCGCTTGCTGTTGAAGATGAAAAACAGGCCGACCAGATCGCCTTGCTTTTTATGAAAAGCGGTGCATTGGTAAATGTCACGGGAAGCCGATTAACGATTACCGGAGATCTGGGATCGATTCTTAAAAGCAGTCTCAAAGATGCCGATTCCATGTATGTCAATGACGGGGGACTAGTTAAAGAGCGTTATGATTATGATGAACGACGGGTATTGTATAACTGGTGGTACGCCTTTAAGAAAATGGATAAAGATTTAAAAAATCAAAAAATGTTTGGCGAGGCCAAAATCGTTTCCCAGGTGGTTCAAAAAGCCATCGAAACTTCTTACAATTACTATGGTATCGAACCACAGAAGATTTCCGGTCAAATTAAAGTCGTGTCGTTTTCTCTTGTTTTTTATGTCATTTATACGTTGTGGTATGGATTTTCCATTATGTATCTTTTTGAAGGATGGGGGCTAAGGTTTGAGGAATGAGGGTATATTTATCCCTTCAATTAAAGGCTAAAGGTGCCTGTCATGCCTTTAGCCTTTTTATTTACTAACCCGGGCAAGCCGAAAAAGATGGAGTGAAACGAAACCTCAATTTCAGGCATTTTAGTTCACTTTAGCCACTTGTCACTTTTTGTAATTGTACTTTTTACGAAGCCATCACATTTAAGTGCCTAAAGCAAAGATCCGGATTTAAACACCATGCGCCTGCTTGATACTTTAAAAAAACTGGTATTTAAAGAAAAAATAGATGATTCGGCCGATGTTGAGGAACTCCGCATCGCATTTAAGGCGCGGTATCATAATTTTAAACTCCTTTTAAACGCCAATAA
>JAUXEW010000124.1 GCA_030620375.1 Desulfobacteraceae bacterium
GGGAGGAAAAGTAAGTATTTTCAGAACTTATGACTGACCTGGACCCCGGCTTTCGCCGGGGCGACGACTGTTTACGAGACCATTAATGTTGGGATTTTTAAGCATGAAAAGGAGAAAAGAATTAATGAAAGAAATTATCAGGATGTTGTGCTTGATGTTGAGTGTCTGTTTGTTTTCATTCCCGGCTTTTCCCGAAGCGGTATCCAACCACGAACTAACGGAACGGATAACCCGGCTCGAAGAGCAACAAGAAAAAGGAATTTTACCGGCAAAATGGGCTGAGCGCATAACGCTAAGCGGGGCTGTAGAGATAGAAGTAAATTATGAGGACATGGACTTTAAAGATCCCGGCACAGACGATGAGAATTCGAGCGATATTACGCTTTCAACCGTGGAGCTGGGCATTGATGTGGATATCGTAAAACACGTCAGCGGACATGTTCTGTTTTTATGGGAAGAAGATGATACCGAACCGGTGGATCTTGATGAGGGATTTATCACCATTGACGGTGACGATGTAGTGCCCATTTATCTGACGGTTGGTAAGCTGTATGTGCCTTTCGGGACCTTTGAATCCAACATGATCTCCGATCCTCTCACCCTTGAGTTGGGTGAAACACGTGAGTCGGCAGTGCAGGTCGGTTTTGAATCTGAAGGTTTCTACGGTTCGGTTTATGTATTCAACGGCGACATCGATGAAGATGGAGATGACAACTACATTGACAATTTCGGCGCAAATGCCGGCTATGCATTTGAAAATGATGATTTCAACCTGGATATCAGTATCAGTTATATCAACAACCTGATGGATTCCGATGGTTGGAGCGATGTGATAGCAGGGGAACTGGATGATGCCGAAGGCGATGGGTTCACGTTTGCACTTCGTGACTATGTGCCCGGGTTTGGCGCATGCGCTATCGTAAAAGTCGGGCCGTTTACAATGATCGGAGAGTACGTGGCGGCACTGGATGATCCGGAGTTTAATCGCTACGATGTAGTGCCGGGAAGCCTGGCGGGGCTGGGCCTGGGGCCGACATATAAAGGTGAGAAACCGGCAGCCTGGAATGCCGAACTGGGGTATACGTTCGAGATTGCCGGGAAGGAAACCATAGTGGGCGCTGCCTATCAAGGTTCTGATAATGGTGAAGATGTCTTTCCTGAAAAGCGGTTCCTAGGCGTTGTCGGCATGGTTATTTTCAATCATACGGTCGTTTCCTTAGAGTTCCTCCATGATGAGTTCGAAAACGATGACGAAAGGGATTTGATAACCGCACAGCTCGCTATAGTGTTCTAACAAATCAAATCTAACCCGGACAAAAATAAAGCTCCCCGTTGCTTGCAGCGGGGAGCTTTATTTTAGACACTCTGAGACATCAATAGATGGGGTGCTTTAACGGATTGTGGCTTGTATTATGAACCGTTTTTATGGTATTGATGTGGCGGAATGACGAAAAAATAACTGTTTGACTTTTTACGAAGCCATCAAAAATGAAGATTCCATGCATAATCGAAACCAATATCGATGGTTGCTTTTCTTTGCAATTATTTTAGTTCTTATTTTACTACCATTCTTTTTATTCGGAGCTCGAATAGAAATATGGGTTGACACCTTCATTAAATCTGCTTCCGACCAGCGTTTTTTAGTTTCAATATTCTTATGCCTGGTGCTTGCTTCAGATATTTTGATACCTGTTCCTGCCAATGAGGCAAACACGATAGCCGGTTTTTTTCTAGGATTTACAGGGGGGCTGATCACTTCTTTTATTGGCAGAACTATTGGTTGTATCATTGGATTTTGGTTAGGTAAAAAATTGGGTTATCCTGTGGCTCTCAGGCTTGTAGGGAGCGGCGAGTTGAAACGGTTAGAGACGATGAGCCATCGTTTCGGAGATTGGATAATCATCATATTTCGTCCTGTCCCTGTGCTAGCGGAAGCGTCTGTATTATTTGCCGGTATCAGCGGAATGCCGGTATATCGGTTTTTGTTGTTAACTACCATATCCAATTTGGGTATATCCGCCGTATTCTCGGCTGTTGGAGCATTTTCGGCCACCGTTAATTCATTTGTGTTAGCTTTTTTAGCATCGGTTTTTATTTCTCTGATGGTAATGGCAATAATGAAAAGAGAGAAAAAGTAAAACACTGCTATAAGGAGGTAAACCATGAGGGCCAGTCTACCACAACTTCTATGGTACGGCGATACAACGCTGGAAATCGATCTTCCGGATGATTGGGATGTCGAAATTTGTCCAATGAAGGGTGTAAACAAGGAACCATTGACCATTGCGCAAATGGAAACCGCCATTCAAAATCCGATCGGATCTCCTGCCATCCGTGAACTTGCAAAGGATAAAAAAAGCGCGGTGATCATTTTCGATGATATGACACGACCGACCAGGGCCTATGAAATCGCTCCCATCGTTATCGAAGAACTGACAGCAGGTGGTATTTCAGAAGGTAATATCACTTTCGTGTGTGCTTTGGGAACTCACGGCGCATTGACGATGAATGAGTTTCGGAAAAAGCTCGGCGTAAAAATTGTCGAAAATTTTCGTGTTTTCAATCATAACATTTATGAAAATTGTGTGGAAATTGGAACCACGAGCCGTGGAACCCAGCTAATGATTAATCGGGAAGTGGCGGAAGCTGACTTGAAAATCGCTATTGGGGCCGTAACCGCCCACGCTCAAGTTGGGTTTTGTGGGGGTGGTAAGATCATTCTCCCGGGTGTCTCCCATATCGACAGTATTGCACATTATCATATAGATGTAGAAGCAATGGCACCGGAGACAACCGGGCTGGGAAATTTTGATAACAATATAATGCGGTTTGACATCGAAGAGGCCGCACGATTGGCAGGGCTTGACTTTCTCATCAATGTTGTCGTTAATGGTCGAGGCGCAACAACATCTCTCTTCGCCGGAGATTTTATGGAAGCCCATACAGAAGCCACCAAACTGGCCAGGGAACATTATGATACCCATCCTAAACCCAAGGGGAAGGACCTGGCCATTTCCAATGCTTTTGTTAAGGCAAATGAGATGAGCATCGGACTGCTGTTGGGTGTTTTCGCGCTTAAGAGCCCATCGGGAACCGTTGTTATAATTGCAAATTCTCCGGAAGGACAGGTAGTTCACTATCTCCTTGGCAGATTTGGGCGCAACTATGGTGGCCGTCAATTTCCTATTGGGAAAATTCCTGACAGCATCAATCTGATCGTTATGGCCCCCTTTTTGGACAAAACTTTTGGTGACTGGATGGAAAATCCCGATGCCATCCATTTTACCAAAAATTGGGATCAAACCATGGAATTGCTTACGTCAACGCACGGACCCGGATCAAAGGTAGCGGTGTATCCAAATGCGACGATGCAATACTACCGTATGGATTAACAGCACAATGAACTTATAGGGGAAACCATGTCCGAAGCAAATCCGGATTTTACTCCGTTACAATGGGAATTTCTTTCCGTAATGGAAGCTTTTAAAGAACCCGTCTCCATAGATGTTATCGGAACATTGGCACCCCTTCCGCCCGGAGAATTTTTAAATCTGTTGCGAAAGTGCGATGCAACCAAGTGGATCGATCGATCCGAAGATGATTTGTTTAGCCTGTCATCTGAAGTGCCTGCCGGCGTACTTTCGAAAATGGAAAAAATCAACTCATCAGCGAAAATTTCAAAAATGATTGATTTGCTTGAAGCAAACAATTTGGCCGACCATGTATCCCGCAGAGCGTTTGCCAGACTCCTGCAACAATCCGGAAGGGGGAAGAGGGCGTTTAAACTCGAAATTGATTTGGCGATTGATGCGTTGAAAAATGGTGACAGAGACATCGCTAGAAAACACCTGCAACAAATCGAACACCGCTTACCATCGATCGAACCGTCTACGGCAAATGATGCCTGGTTTATATCTTCAGGAATTGAACTCTCACGGTATTGCCAGGCAAGGGCTGTTGGATTAAACTTAATTCCACAGCTTTTGGAAAAAGTGATCAAAAAGGCGGAACAAATCGGTGATGAGCGGAGTTGGACGATAGCCAATTTACTGATCGGTCGATCATATTGGGGCACCAATAGAATGCAAGACGCGGTCTCCTACCTGTCAAAGGGAAAATCAAAAGCCGAGGAGTTGGGAGACCATGATATTACCACTCAAGCCTCTTTGTACATCGGCATTTATTATTTTCTCAAAGGTCTTCAACATAAAGCGACAGACTACCTGGAAACCGCCATCCGATTTACTGAAGATACCGAAGACTATTTAACGGCCTATGAAGCACCGATTTTGCTTGCGTACTGCGATATTGACCGCGGCGAATTTCATCGCGCCATCGGAAAAATAGACTTCTTTCGACATTGCGCTTTACGGCGGGAAGACTATTATACCGCTTCGCTTTACCGGGCCGTTCTCGGCATTATTTTATCGCTGATAAAAAAAAGAAAAGAGGCCGTTTTTCATTTGGAGCACAGCCAGACGGATGCCCTGGCAACACAAAACATGGTCGCCTACTGGACAAGCCTATACGGCCTCGCCAGTCTGTATCTCTCAGAGGGCGATATTGAAAAGGGGCTTTTACTGTTAAAGCAGGCAATCCAGGTCGCCGAAAAATCAGGGATGGGGCATCAGATTTTTCACTCCATTTTCCTTGAAAGTTATTATAAAGCCGAACAAGCCGGCTGGGAACTGCCGCCGGGATGGCGTTTTGAAGAACAATTTAAACGAATCATGGCCGAACCGAACATCCATACCAGGGGGGCGGCCTTAAGAATTAATGCGGCAAGGCTGATGGCGGAGGGAAAAGATGCCGAACAGGGTATCATGGATCTGGAAGCCAGCGAACAGCTATTAAAGGAATGTGATGACCCGGTTGAGTTGGCCAGGACGCAACTCGGGAAAGCGCGTTATTATCTCAAACACAAGAATTATGAAAAAGCGCAGGAACTGGCCTATGAAGCTTATCATGGGATGTCCGGCTATAGCGAGATTTTCTATCCGGACGATCTCAGATTCCTTTTGAGAAGTGAAAAAGGAGATGATACACCTCAACCAGAAACCGATAATATTATAGATCCGTTTATCCAGATGCTGGAAGAGTTGATTCCCGGTCCGTCTGATTTAAGGGAACTGGACACGTTGCTCTCTGCACTGTGCCGGTTTTTCAGGGCCGAACGCGCCTGCCTTTTTGTATTCAACGGCAGTACCGAAAAACATTTTGAGTTAAAGGCCGCTCGAAACTTATCTCACACTATAGTTCACTCCGATCATTTTCACAGTAGTTTGGCCATCGTTCTTAAAAGCTTCCATGAAAAACAAACCATTGTGATCCAATCCGGAACCGTTGCAGACAAATCAAAAGATAAGAAACGGTTATCCATCTTATGCCTGCCGCTAATCGTAAATTTGAATGTGATCGGAATCCTGTACTTTGACAATTCATACCTTGGAAACTGTTTTGATTTCATCAATACCCCGACGCTTAAACGGCTGGGTCACCATCTGACCAACATTATCGAAAAATATATGAAATACGGGCAATCAGCAGCAGTTACAAAACCGCCGGTTATCCATAAATCCATTCCCGATATCCCGCCTAGTCGCTATGAAATTATCTCGAAAGACCCCAAAATGATTCGAGTTTTAAATCAAGCCAAGCGGCAGGCGACATCCGATGCCGCTGTATTAATCCTTGGAGAGACAGGCGTCGGGAAAGAGGTGCTGGGACAGTGGATCCACCGAAACAGTCGGCGAAACGACCGGCCGTTTGTTGTTGTCGACCTGACGGCGATACCGGAAAACTTAATAGAGAGTGAACTGTTCGGTCATGAAAAAGGTTCTTTTACAGGTGCTTACAAACAAAAAGTCGGTCGCGTTGAACTGGCCCATCAGGGCACCTTGTTCATTGACGAAATCGGAGATATTTCCCGAGAGCTTCAAATTAAGTTGCTGAGGCTGATTCAAGAGAAGACGTTTGTGAGAATAGGCGGAACAAAAACCCTTACATCCGATTTTCGTCTGATTACGGCTACCAATCGGAATATAGCCGAAGATGTTGCTAACGGCCGGTTTCGAGAGGATCTGTACTATCGGCTTAATGTACTGGAGATGACGGTTCCGCCGCTGAGACAACGACCGGGTGACATTTTACCCCTTGCCCGGTATTATTTGACGTATTATACCAAAAAATACAACCGGTCTTTACCGGCCCTTGATACCGATCAGGAAGCCGATTTGACCGGATACCATTGGCCGGGCAATGTAAGAGAACTTAAGAATATTATTGAGCGGGCGGTGATTGTTACTGAGACCGATTACCTGGAGTTCAATTTTTCCATTCAGCCGGTATTTTCGGAGGAAAATCCCTTTTCAGATTCGCCGACCCTGGATGAAATACAACGGCGCTATATCCAATTCATATTGAATCGTACCGCCGGACGTATCGGCGGACCCGGCGGTGCAGCCGAAATTCTCGGCATGAAACGGACAAGTGTTCATTCCCGTATGAAACGGCTGGGATTAAAATGACCAAATAAAGTCGCCATAGTGACCCTATCCAGTCAATTCATTCAAGCAGCGCTTCCCAATAAAATCAATTCCTAATTATATCATATAGATAGGCATTATAGCGGACATTGGCATATAGATTGCTACTTATTCATTATATAAACGCAGGTCCTCTGGGCCAAAAGATGCAATTTATGGATGGACACTATCTATAAAAAAACAAAAGGAAAACCAATATGAAAAAAATATTAAAGGACATCAATGATTCAAAAAAGATATTCAAAGATATGGGAATGAGTAAATGGCGGGAAGTCGGTATGGGCTCGCTAAAAAAGGGGGATCGTTTCAGGATCTATTCCAAGTCGGGGCGGCCGTTGGAGCTGGGCGGTGAAGAAACATTGATCGTACAATCCGACGCCTGCATGATTGACGGTGCCTGGGCGGTAGAAATCCGTCCGACGGCACTATAACGAATCGCTATCAAGCGAAATACATTGCTAACCACTATCTAGTGTCACTGCAGACTTGTCTGGCAGTGGGAGTAAGGAAGATGAGATGACGTCAAAAAAAGGAATTTTTATTACCGGCGCTGCTTCCGGTATCGGAAGGGGGACCGCGTTGTTTTTTGCCAAACAAGGATGGTTCGTGGGGATGTTTGACATCAACGATGAGGGATTATTATCCCTTAAAGCTGAAATTGGGGATGAAAACTGCTGTATGCAGCAGATGGATGTCTGCAATTTTGAAAGCATTAAAAACGCGGTTGAAACCTTTACCGATATGTCCGGCGGACAGATGGACGTTCTGTTTAATAGCGCGGGCATATTGCGAATGGGCGCGTATGAAACGATCAGCATCGATGACCAAATGCTGATCGTTGATGTGAATTTAAAAGGCATGCTCAGCTGTATTAACGCTGCTTTCGAATCTTTAAAAAATACAAAAGGTGCCCGCATCATCAGCATGTCTTCCGCGTCAGCCGTTTATGGAATCCCTGAACTGGCCGTATATTCTTCTACCAAACATGCGGTAAGGGGTTTAACCGAGGCTCTGAACATCGAATTTGAAAAATACGATATATATGTGAGCGACATCATGCCGGGCTATGTCAACACGCCTATGGTTGTGGATGCAGATGTCAAGGCAAAAAGTGTAGAGAAACTGGGGGTAAATATAACACCGGACCAGGTTGCAGAAACCGTATGGAAAGCGGCTCATCAGAAAAAAATACATTGGGGAGTGGGGGGATCGAAATTGGCTTCTTTTCTATTTTTGGTAATGCCTTTCGCAAAACGCGCTTTTATAAAATCTTCAGCCGGGTTTTAAATAGAGATCATCTCCCGATCAGTTAATTAAGGCAAAATAAATGGGTCATCTCCAATTTAGCAGGTGTGATCCCAGAGGGTACAAGGGGTCAAGGATTCAAGGGTTCGAGTGACACGAAGTGCAGTTTTTCAAGACGTTAGGCGCAACCATCAGCGCTCAATGCTAAAAAATCAAGTTCTGCTCCAACTAAATTGGAGAAGAACCTTAAATAGTACCTAAATCCTGTAGCTTAAGCCTTGTTTACGGTGCCTTACGGCCTGTCCGGGGTAGTTTCTAAACCAAATTGACAAGGGGATATGTCTTTGGTATTGAAGCGCAGTATGTTGCAAAAACAATGCAATCGTAAGAGGAGAAAAGACAAATGCCACGTCTTGTTGTCGGTGATGCCCTGA
>JAUXEW010000126.1 GCA_030620375.1 Desulfobacteraceae bacterium
CGAAAAAAATAATCCTCGGAATATAAAACATATGCCTCCGGTTATTTTTTTCGCATGCCTTGATCTTGAACAAAAATCTTCATTTCTGGATGGGCACTAGCTATTACGATTTTAGTCTGACGGCAACAGAATTGGCATGGGCGTCCAAGCCTTCGATTTCAGCCAGGTGAATGATGTCCCTGGCCTCTCGCCTGAAGGCTTCCCTGGAATAGTGGAGGATACTGGTCTTTTTAATAAAATTGTCCACGGAGAGTGCAGATGCGAATCGTGCGGTTCCCGCCGTAGGTAGTATATGATTGGGGCCGGCAATATAATCTCCCACGGACTCGGGTGTATATTCACCTAAAAAGACAGCGCCGGCATTCCGGATACTACCGATAAGCTGGAAAGGATCTTTAACATGAAGTTCCAGATGCTCCGGCGCAATCCGGTTAGCCAATTCCACAGCGGCGGCTATGTCGGGCACCACAATGATGGCGCCGTATTTGATCAGGGACTCTTTTACAATGGCTTTGCGTAAAAGCTTTTCCACCTGATTTTCAACGGCTTTGGAAACTGCCGCTGCCGTTTCTTTTGAATCCGTTAACAGAACAGCTGATGCCAATGGGTCATGCTCTGCCTGTGAAAGAAGATCAGCAGCCGTAAAATCCGGATGGGCGGTACTATCGGCTATAATCAAAATCTCGCTCGGACCGGCAATCATGTCGATACCAACGGTTCCCGATAATATTTTTTTGGCTAATGTCACATATATGTTTCCGGGCCCGACAATCACATCGGTCTTTGGGATGGTTTTTGTCCCATAGGCCAGTGCGGCAATTGCCCATGCGCTTCCGACCTTGTAGACAGCTTTCACTCCTACCTTTTTTGCCGCAACCAGCAAATGAGGATTCACATTCCCATCCCGCTGAGGAGGCGTCACCATTAAGATATTCTTAACGCCGGCGATGACAGCGGGTATGGCGCCCATTAATACAGATGAAACTAAAGGCGTCTTCCCTCCCTTTGCACCGGGGACGTAAATTCCGGCGGAATCCACGGGATTGAACATTTGGCCTAAAATCGTACCCGGCCTGTCTGTATTAATCCATGATTTCCGGCGTTGCTGCTTATGAAACGACTCTATATTCGCTACCGCTTGATTCAAGGCACGAAGGAATTTCCGATCAACCTTTTTGCCGGCCTCACTAAACTCTTTTTGAGCCACCTGGATAGAACCGATGGTGACTTTAGGAGAGTCAAATCGATTGATGTATTTGATGAGAGCATCCTCGCCGTTTTTTCGCACATCTTCAAGAATACGGCCGACATATTGCAACTCTTTTTTTTGATGGCCAAAGCCTCTGTTAATAATGGCTGTAAGCCTTTTTTCTGCAACCGGCGACGGGTAGGCATAAATCTTCATAGCAATATTTCCCCGTTATTTTTTTTAATTGAATCCTCCCCGCAGCAAGCTAAAGGGAATGTGGTCTCATTGCTTGTTCAAACTTTACAGTCTTGTAAAAAGTCAACCGCTTACGGGCCCATCAAACTGTATTGTATTTACCGGTCACTTGTCAATGGAATGCCTTTTATAACTTAAAAATTAAAATACTCATTGACATATAATTCTAATTCGCACACATATGAGTATAAATAGTACCGGAACGACATCGAGCTGCCATGGGTACAGCGTCCGGGATGTGCTCGCTGTTTCGGTTCACAGCGGCTTTAACGTATTGTTTACCAAATCACAGATGGAGAGTGACAGATGAAAGATAACAGAATCTACAATTTTAATGCCGGCCCGGCGGCACTGCCGATTGATGTATTACAGGAGGCTCAAAATTCGTTTCTAAACTTTAAAGGGTCCGGCATGTCCATTACCGAAATCAGCCACCGGTCAAAATGGTTTGACGAGATCATGAACGATGCTGTGATACGGGCCAAACGCCTGCTCAATCTGGACGAAAAATTTCATGTTATTTTTATCCAGGGGGGAGCCAGCCTGCAGTTTTGCATGATTCCCATGAATTTTCTGGCGACCGGCAAACCTGCGGATTACATCAACACCGGAACATGGTCCTCTAAAGCCATAAAGGAAGCACAGATCCAGGGAAAATTGATCCAGGTGGCGGCATCTTCTGAAGATAAGGGTTTTTCTTACATTCCAAAGGATTTTCCTTTAAACAAGGACTCAGCATATGTTCATATTACATCGAACAACACGATCAAAGGGACTCAATGGGCCGAGTTTCCTGAAACAAACGGTGTGCCGCTGGTGGCTGACATGTCATCCGATTTCATGAGCCGGCCGTTTGATGCCCAACCGTTTGGATTGATCTATGCCGGATCACAGAAGAACATCGGACCTGCCGGGGTTTGCATGGCCATTATCCGTGAAGATATGCTGGACCTGATACCGGATAATATCCCCACTATCCTCAGCTATAAAACATTTGTCTCAAAAAATTCCATGTTTAACACACCACCGTGCTTTACCATATACATAGTGCAATTAGTCCTCAAGTGGGTGGAAGAAACTATCGGCGGTCTCGAAAAAATGGACCAGATAAACCGGAAAAAAGCCAAGCTGCTATACGATCTCATCGATTCCAGCGACTTTTATCGCGGCACGGCTGAGCCCGACAGCCGGTCATTGATGAACGTTACGTTTCGGTTGCCCAGCGAAAATTTGGAAAAAATATTTATTCAAGCGGCTTTAGAAAACGACCTCGGAGGGCTCAAAGGACACCGTTCAGTAGGGGGATGCCGGGCATCCATTTACAATGCGACCTCCCTGAGTGCTGTGGAAGCCCTTTGTGATTTTATGAAAACATTCGAAAAAAATAACGGATAATGGTATGGTTTTTGGCGGTGGCGTTCTGCCTATATTTGCCTTCCGGCTTATCCGGGATAGGTCGAATATTATCGGACAATACATTCCTCCACCCGGGCTTCAGCAATGGACCTCAATCGCATAAGCTCTTCTTCATCGATTTTATAATCGTTTTGTTCGAAAAATTCCGGGTGTAAAACAACATCCTTTTGAAACCGCTGAAGGACGTACCGCGTTGCACCTTGAATCAATCGGGTTATCTTGTCCATAATCCGTTCATCAATCAAGGGCTTTACACAGGTGGTTCTAAACTCATACGGAATTTCGGAATCCATAATGGTCCGGATACTTGAAAGAATAGTGTCCGGATTACATTTTTTAGTGATAATCGGGGCATAATGATAAGGATCCGTCTTTATGTCCATGGAAATGTAGTCCAGAAGCCCGGCCGCTATCAAACTTTCCAAAACATGAGGCTTACTCCCGTTTGTATCGAGTTTCACCGGATACGCCATGGTTTTGACTTTCTTACAGAATAAAACGATATCCTTTTGCAGTGTGGGTTCTCCGCCGGAAATCACCACGCCATCCAGCCACCCTCTCTGGTGTTCCAAAAATTCAAGAATGTGATCTTCGGAATAATGGCTCGGGGATTCTGCTACAAGATCCGGGTTATGGCAGTAGGGGCAGTCAAAATTGCAGCCGGAGACAAATATGACGCAACTGATCTTACCGGGATAGTCAATGAGTGAGTTTTTTTGCAGCCCTCCAAAACGCAATGCAGCCAACCTTTTAAATTTTTGACGGCTTTAAAAAAAATACTTTGAGAGAAACAGGATTACAGATGGAACGGTCACAAATTTTACAAGGCCGTCAAACTTGAATTTATTTTTGAAACGTTAAATGTCTTACGTTTACTAAATTCCGCCCGTTTCCCCTTATTCCACTGCTTAACGGGACGCAAATACCCGACGACTCTAGAATAGACTTCTGTTACCGCCTCGCACTCCGGGCAAACCTCATGTTTTCCCTTCAAGTATCCATGGGAAGGACAAACGCTGAACGTAGGCGTGAGTGTAAAATAGGGGAGCTTGTGCCTGGCGGAAATTTTATAAATCAGGTTTTTAACAACCTCGACATCCGTGACTATTTCACCGAGGTAAATATGGAGCACCGTCCCTCCGGTATACTTGGTTTGAAGATCATCCTGCAGCTCCAAAGTTTCAAATATATCATCCGTATAGTTTACAGGAAGCTGAGTGGAATTGGTGTAATAGGGATCCGCACCGCTTTGAAAATCTTCTTCATTGGCGCAAATACTTTCCGGGTAGAGTTTCTTGTCCATCAGGGAAAGACGGTATGATGTCCCCTCGGCCGGTGTTGCTTCAAGATTAAACAGATCACCGGTTTTCTTTTGTGTTTCGGAAAGAATATTTCGAATATAATCCATCACTTTTATCGAAAATTGTTGGCCGATATCAGTGGTAATGTCATAGCCGAGAAAATTTAGGCACGCTTCGTTCATCCCAATAATCCCGATGGTTGAAAAATGGTTTTTCCAATACACACCGGTCTGTTCTTTAATGTCCCTTAAATAAAATTTCGTATATGGGTAAAGATGCCGATCGGTAAATTTTTCAAGAACTTTTCGCTTAATGGCAAGACTTTCAATGGCAAGCGATAATTTTTCTTCCAAGCGTTTTAAAAAGTCGGCCTCCGATTCTGCAAGATGTCCGATTCTTGGCAAATTAATGGTCACAACACCGATGGAACCGGTAAGCGGATTTGCACCAAATAGGCCGCCACCCCTTTTTTGTAACTCTCGATTGTCCAGCCGCAATCTGCAACACATGGACCGTGAATCTTCGGGTGACATATCGGAATTAACAAAGTTAGAAAAATAGGGTATGCCATACTTTCCGGTCATTTTCCAAATCATCTCAAGATTCGGATTGTCCCAGTCAAAATTCTCGGTAATGTTGTACGTCGGTATCGGAAAGGTAAAGACCCTTCCCCTGGCATCACCTTCCATCATGACTTCGGCAAATGTTCTGTTAATCAAATCCATCTCGGGTTGAAATTCTGCATAGGTTTCATTCATAAACTCCCCACCGATAACGACCGGTTGGTCTTTAAGGATACTGGCAACATAAAGATCCATGGTTATGTTTGTAAACGGGGTCTGAAACCCTACCCGAGTGGGAATATTGATATTGAATACAAACTCCTGCAATGCTTGCTTGACATCTTTATGACTCAGATTGTCATAACGAACAAACGGTGCCAGAAGTGTATCGAAATTCGAAATAGCCTGAGCTCCGGCGGCTTCGCCTTGAAGCGTATAGAAAAAATTAACGATTTGCCCCAGTGCCGACCGAAAATGCTTCGGTGGAGCGCTCTCGACTTTTCCTTCAACCCCTTTAAACCCCTGTTTCAGCAAATCCTGAAGATCCCATCCCACGCAGTAAACGGAAAGCAGACTTAGATCATGGATGTGAAGTTCTCCGCTTCGGTGCGCATCTCTGATCTCCGGCGGGTAGATTTTATTCAGCCAGTACTCGGAAGTAATATCTGAAGAAATATAATTGTTAAGTCCTTGCAGAGAATAACACATGTTGCTGTTTTCTTTGACCTTCCAATCCTGCTTGTGAATATAATGGTCAACCAGGTCGATATTGGCCTCGGTAGCAATCCGTCTGATCTGGGCATGCTGCTCCCGGTATAAAATATAGGCCTTAGCCGTTTTGTAGAAAGGAGAATTGAGGAGCACCCGCTCAACAATATCTTGGATTTCTTCCACTTCGGGAACCGGCTCCAGTTGCAATTCATGGGATAGGGTTAAAACCCTTAGCGTCATTTTCTTGGCTTCTCGCTCACCAAATTCACCGGTTGCCTTGCCGGCTTTAGCAATGGCGGCGATAATTTTAGAAGAATCAAAGCCTACAACCCTTCCGTCCCGTTTAGTGATTTCTTCAAACACTTGTCTCACCTCTACTGTCTCTATCATTTAAGGGTTTTCCTTTCTTACGGTCAGAGGGCAATTTACGTTCTCACTACATAATGAGAAATAGCATTATGGGGCTATTCTAACCGAAACAGCGAACACATTTGCTCCCGCTCTGCGGGATTACGGGGTTAGCGAGCGAATCTTAAAGTAGATATAACGCCCTTAGGATCGAAGATTCCCGGCTGCTTGCAGCGGGGAGCTTTAATTACGCTGTAAGACTTCAGAATGAAAAATTCATTCCATATAACAAAGCTTCTAAATACAATACTTTTTTTAATATCGCAATATATTGTTGTTTGTCAACAATAAAATTCAACATATTGCGGTTTTAATTTTTATAATAATTTTTCAAAAAAACACCAAATTAGCCTGCCATGAGGGTTTTGCCCCATCGATTGTATTTGCATCAGCCGGTTTTTAGATTCTACCATAATCACTCTGAGAGTTCATCTCTCACAATTTATATCATATGGTCATTGTGGCTAATCTTCAAAGTATTCAGGATTCTGGATTCTGGCGATGATGAAATTTCAAATATCCTTGGTTAGTCATACCAGAAAGTTGATTTACCCTGGACGGTACCGAAGATTTTTATCATTATACGACATGGCTTGATTTTTTTGCGGAATTCATTAAAATAATAGAATGCGTATTGATCAAAACCCGATATACAGAAAAACCTTTGTTCCCTGGAATAACTCTGAAGCCACATGTATTATTGTAATCGTCTTTATGATTTTGACTTTATTGTTCGGGATATCCGGCATTTCCGTTTCCCAGCAAACAGAGGAATACCGTGAGTTCGGATGGATTGCAGTGCTGTTGGTGATCTTAAGCGGATGGATAATCGTTTTCACGGGACTTCGCCTAATCAAGCGTTATGTTAATCGATATCCTAGATAGTGCCGAGTTTTTTTAAGGTCTCGCGAAGCGATGTCGGGCTCCCCATGATAGCTCATGGAGAAATCCAAGAAATTTTCGGAAAATTTAAACATATTTCTGGGACACCCCCCCTATCCACTTTTTTCATGGTCGCTGATATACTCTTTGAATGTCATTTTATTATAGCTGTCGGTGTGAATGAATTGTAAGATTTGTTTAAACATGTCCTTCTGGATATATCCCGGCAGGCTGCTGATTTTTTCACCGTTCGGTTCTAAGAACCAGGTCATGGGAAGTCCTCTGACAAAATGCTTTCGCGCTATGTCATTCTCTTTTTCCGTATTTACTTTAATGGAAATGAAATGCTCATTCAGATATTCAACAACCGACTGTTCTTTAAACGTCTCCTTCTCCATTTTTGCACAAAATGTACACCAATCCGCATAGAAATTAACAAACACTTTTTTCCCTTCTTTTTCTCCGGCGGCGATCCCCTCATTGTATGAATACCATTTAACACTGTCCGAAGATGGCACAGAATCGGAAAAGCATGCTGCTATAAAGCATAGAAACAGAACAAAAAGGCATAGAATTTTTACCTTCATTTTTTTACCGTCCTTTTTAGATACTTGCCTCGGTCTTCTATGCCACCACCCACATCAATTTATTGGTGACTAAAAAAATACCCAATACAATCAGTAAGACACCTGCAGCGTAGTTGAGATATTTCATAAATTTTACCGCTTTTTGGATAAATATCAGCAGATAATTGATAAAAATAGACAGAATGACAAATGGGATTGCCAATCCCAGGGCGTAGATGCTCAGAAGAATAATTCCCTGTCCCACCGTATCTTGATTCCCGGCAACAATAAGGACCGATCCCAGGAGAGGACCGATACACGGTGTCCATCCAGCACCAAATGCCATACCAATAACAAACGTACCGAATATATGCAAGGGCCTGTTAATCTGGATCCGTTTCTCTACTTCAAGAAAACGGAGGCGAATTATGCCGGTCAGATGAATTCCCAAAACAATAATCACCAAGCCACCGATTACTCTGATATACGCGCTGTATTCTTGAATTAGACCACCCAAAAAGGACGCAGAGGCACCTAAAAGAATGAATACCAGTGAAAACCCCGAAACAAAGAAGATGGTTGAAATTACAATCTTTGTTCTGATACGGCTTGAACCTTCATCAATCAACTCTTCTAAAGAAAAGCCTGAAATAAAAGTAAAATAGGCAGGAATCAGCGGGAGTATGCAAGGCGATAAAAATGATAACACACCAGCAAAAAAGGCCGCATTATAAGTGATTTCGTTAGCAAACATTTTAGTAAAAAAGGATCATCTCCCGATCAGTTGGTGTTAATTAAGGCAAAATTGGGTTATCTCCAATTGAGCTGGTGTGACCCCAGAGGGTACAAGGGGTCAAGGATTCAAGGGTTCGAGTGACA
>JAUXEW010000082.1 GCA_030620375.1 Desulfobacteraceae bacterium
GATGAAGAATTAACCTGGTGGCGGCTGGTTCAAGAAGCGATTGAACACGGCGGAAAGAATTTTGTACTCAATGCACCCTGGCAAATCGCCTTCTTTGATGATCCCGGATCGCTTAATCTATGGGCCGGGCCGTTTTGCAATATTGGCAATCCCATTGCAGTGAACGTTCTAAAGTCCCTGGGGTTCTCAGGCGTCATCGTGAGCCCGGAACTTGCTAAAGACGATTATTCCCATTTATCGAAATACACTCCCTTGCCGCTGGGAGTCGTTACTTCAGGCAACTGGCCCCTTTGTCTGTCCCGTATTTTATCTGAGGCGTTGCAACCGAATTTTCCGTTTATCAGTCCCGAAAAAGAAGCGGCCTGGGCGGTCCGATATGACGCTTGCGTATGGATTTATCCGAACTGGAAAATAGATCTTCGATCCGAAAAGAAAGGGCTTCAAAAGGCGGGATACCAATTATTTATCAATCTCTTGGAACCGGTACCCGAGACGGTTAATTTGAAAAACCGTTCCGGCAAGTGGAATTGGGACTTAACGCTGTATTAGAAGCCGTTTTTTTAAAGTACAACACCAGGCTTTTTCCTAAAACCGGGTTGAGCAAATAATCCAAAAAGCGCGTCAAGCGCGGTTTTTCCATGATATCCCAGCTTAAGAACCGGTGATACAGGTTCACCATCGGTGAATCCTCACGGGTCGGTCCCACCAAGCATTTCAGCCACCAGTAGGGCGAATGGATACTATGGGCATGGCCGGTTCCCCAATGGCTGACCCCCGCATTTTCCACCAAATCAATCAGCTCGCTTTTTTTGTAAATTCGGATATGGCCCTGGTTGGCATTAAAGTATTCATCGGAAAGCGCCCAACAGATCCGCTCGGGAAAATATCGGGGAACGCTGATTACCAGATGCTTTCCCGTTTTTAATACCCGGATGACTTCGCATATCGCCTTTTCATGTTCCGGTATATGCTCCATGACTTCAGAGCAGATCACCAGATCAAAGTAATTGTCCGCAAACGGCAGATTTTGAATGTCGGCAACGGACAATCCCCAATGACCGCCGCCGTGCGCTTTTAATTTATCATGATAATCCAATCGTTCTTTTGCTTTTTTAAGATCTTCAAAACAGAGATCCGCTCCTACGGCCATTACATTTTTATATTGATAGGCCGCACAGGTATGGCGTCCGGAGCCGCACCCGATATCCAGTACCCGATATCCCGGTTTTAAACCCACTTTTTGAAAGTCAACGGTAATCACGGATCACCTCTCTGTAAACCGCCACCGTTTTTTCAGCCGCTTTTTCCCAAGTAAAATTTTTCTGAACCCTGTTGTAGCCCGCCTTGCCGAGCTCGGCTGCACGATCCGGGTTATCCATGAGCGTCAACATGGCTTTCGCTAAGGCGTTATGATCTGCAGGGGGAACTAAAATGCCGGCATCCCCCACCACTTCCGGCAATGCCCCTCCGGTCGTGCTGATGACAGGAACTCCGCTGGCCATTGCTTCACCCACCGGTAGACCGAAGCCTTCATATACCGAGGGAACAACCGCGGCAGTGGCACGGGCATACTGCATGATAAAATCTTCATCACTGATACGGCCGGTAAAGGTAACGATATGCTCGATTCCCAATTTGTGGACAATTTCCACGATTCCACTGTCTTCTTTGGGTGTGCCGATCACGATGAGTCGTAGCTTCCGGTTTTTGGATATATCCGCCACAGCCTTTAACAGAAACTTTAAGCCTTTTAAAGGCGTATCCGCACTGTTCGTAACGATAAAACGGTTTTTTTCACGCTCGATTTCGGGAACAGGGCGAAAAAGAGCCGTATTGATACCGTTTGGCACCACTTTTAGGCAATCCGGTGATATCTTAAAGTCCCTGGCAATATCGCTTTTCGCGCATTCTGAAACCGTAATGAGGTGTGAGAGCGATCTGGAAACCCGCTTTTGCATCCCTAAAAACGAGTACCATCGCACCTGTTTGAATTTATATAAGAAAGATGAGCCGGACTTAATATCAATATCCCTGTCCACCGTAATGGGGTGGTGGATGGTGGCGATGGTGGGGAAGAATTTATTAATTGCCCAAATACCGTAGGATAAGCTTTGATTATCATGGATGATATCATACCGGTGCTGTTTTCCTTTTAGATAGCCGTAAGCTCTTAAGCCGAAGGTGAACGGTTCCGGGAAACCGGTAGTTGAAACTCCCAGCCATTCGATAAAGTTAATCGGGTCGGCCAGTTCTCTTAATGTGGGGATGCGGAAAGGGTTCTCAGGGTTGTATAAGTCGAGACAGGGCATCCGGACAACCGGAATATCATGATCCAGGCACGGATCCGGCGGACCGGAAACGACGTCAACTTTATGCCCCAGATCTTTAAGCGCCCGGCTTAAGTTTTTTAAATAAACACCTTGTCCCCCGCAGTGGGGATTACTGCGGTAGCTTAATAAGCAGATTTTTAACGGCGAATGGTTGTCCATTGCCTTAACTCCTTATCCATAGCCGTTTGATGGGTTGGTTCAAGTGGCATGAGGACTATTTTACAGCAATTTTAGGGTGCGAAACTTAAATATTAACTAATAAGGGTTTGCCACATCATTTGTCAACCCATTCAATTTGAAGCTACTTCGGTAGTCGCTTAACGTTTGGTTTTTTTTAAACGCACGCTTACGAAAAGCCATAACACACCCAGATGGTTAAATATATACAAAATATTACAGAACGGTTGTGTTTCGGCCGTGATGAGGGAGAGAAGGTGATATGGTGCGCTTTAAAATAATGGATTTTTAACTGATTTCAAAGGGTTGATGGATAAAAAGTAAAAAAAGGCTTTACTTTTTATCAAAAATAGGTTTAACTGCTAAAAATTTTTTCAGGAGAGGTGTGATGTATTAATGGGTTGTTTTTTTTAGCTAATTTTAACAAAGGAGGAGAAAAGTGAAGAAAAGCTTAGGTTTCGTATTGGCCCTTTTATTATTGATCCCGTCATTGGCGCTTGCCATTGACCTTTCCAACGTGAAATTCGGCGGACAGGTCAGGGTGCGGGGTTACAATTTGGATAACTTTTGGGATTTTAATAACGACTCAGGCATAGACGAATGGGATGTTTTCCGATTTAAAACCAGCTTGTTCACCAAAGTGGATGTCGGGGATAACGTAACCGGTTTTATCAAGCTCACCAATCAGAATTACGGTGAGGGGGTAACCGGTGCTGAAGGCAAAACGGAGGTTGACAACGTCAGTGATAAATTTTTTGTGGATAATGCCTACATTGACGTAAAAGGACTGCTTGGCCTGTTTAATGTCAGAATGGGACGTCAAAACCTGATTTACGGGAGCGGGTTTGTTATTCTGGACGGGAATTCACAGTTCGCTTCCACATCCATTTATTTTGACGGAGTCAAATTCGGCTGGAATATTACCGACAATGTCCTGCTCGATGCATTTTACATGAAGGACGAGGAAAACCTCCGGTGGAACATGCCGGATGACGACGACATTACACTGATGGGGTTATACCTGACGGCAAAGGGATGCCCGGTGATCGGCGGCAAGCAGGAATTCTATGCTTTGAACCGTGAAGATGAAAATTTTTTAGATGCTGCCGGTACCATTAAAAGCCAAAAAGACATTTGGATGTATGGTTTCAGGATGTCCGACAAACTGGATTTCGGGCTGGACTATTCGGGTGAAATAGCCATGCAGAGCGGCACGGCCTTTAATGGGAGTGATCAGGATGCGCTGGGTTACAAGCTGGATCTCGGGTATACATTCGACACGGTCAGTCTCAAACCGCGAATTTTCGGTCAGTATGCATTTATGAGCGGTGATGAAGCCGGAAGCACGGATTATGAAGGATGGGATGTGTTTTACGGGATGGCCCCAGTTCGGTGATTTGCTGGCATGGAATTTTGTAAATGGTCCTTCTGTGCTTTTCGACCCCGCAGGGACAGTCCCTGGTGAAGCAGCTTATACAAATTTGACCCTTGCCACTATCGGTATCAGCTGCGTGATCGATGACAAGTTTTTTCCGAAAGTCTCATACACAAAGCTCGAGTTTGATGAAGATGTTGCTGCATGGCCGGGTGTGACGAATATGGACGATGATTTCGGGGATTACTATCAAGCGAGTCTGAAATACCAATACTCCAAAGCATTGAGTTTCTCGGTTTACTACGGCATGATTGCGCCGGGCGATGCGTTTGTCAATCGAGACGACGCAACAGAATTTTACTGGGAAGCTGATTTGAAATTCTAGAATCTGGCGTTTCTACAGCGCATAAGGGCACGACCAAAAAGGTTGGTCGTGCCCTTTTTTCCGCAACCGTCAGGGATTAATTTTCTCTTTAACATTCCCGTCCCCATCCACAATAAATATCATAAATCCGTTTTCGGCGGCATCTTTTGCCAGATCGTCATATCTTATGGCCTGAACCTCATATTTTAACCCTTTTTTTCGGTGAACGAGGTTATAGCCTTTTAACGCGTCTTCCTTGGATAAAAAGGCGGGGACAAAAGAGGTGTCGGTTTTTGGGTCCTGCTGACCGACATATTGCTCGTTATCGATTTCACCCTGGACAATCACCCAGATCCATGGGTTTCCCTGCATTAAACCGCTCATGATGTGTAACCCTCTCTGGTTATCAAAACGAAAACCGTCTAATAATCGGATTCAAAGAAGATCCCTAATTTTTTATTAAAAGGGTCTGCCAACAGACTGATTTTGGTTCTTCTTTTTAAATTTTCGATAAAATGGCGGGTGCCGGCTCTGTTGAATTTATGGGCGCTGTTCATACCGCCGTAAATGTTCCCTGCGTAAAAGCCGCTTTCAACAAATGCAATAACGGCTCCAAGTGCAGGGTTCCCGTTGTCAAAGGATTCGTAGGCTGCCCACATCATGCCGCCGTTTAATAAAAACGCCATCAAAGCATCCTGATATCGATTGCAGTACAGGTATCCCCCCCCCGGAATCACGGATAAGAAGCCGGCCAATCCCGGATTTTTTGAGGGGATGCTGTTTACCTCATCAAGTTCGGCAAGAAGATCGCCGGTTGCATATCGGTTTTCACTTTCCTGGCTGATCTGATTAAAATATAACCTGGATTTGTCCCAGTCCGCAGCTTCAACATAAATCCAGCCGATCCGGTAAAACGCTTCATCTTTTATCGGCTGGTTGTCCGTTAGGCCCGCCAGGTGTTCAAGGTTTGCCACGGCATTTCTAAAATCTTTCATCTTTACAAAGCACTCGCTGATGCCAAAATATGCCTTGACGCCAAGTTCGGTTTGTCCGTATTCCCGGACCAGGCGGGTGAATTCTTTTAGGGCGTTGTCGTATTGATGGGCGTTATAATAGGATTTGCCGATCTGATATCGGGCGAGTTCAACCCGTTGATCCTCAGGAAAGAGGAAGCGGAATCGGTTGTATTCGCTGATTGCCCGGTTATAATCACCGTCGGAAAAATATGTTGCTGCGAAATTGATCTGTTGATCCGGATCAATACAATGTACGGGTTTTGTCAATGCATTATCGGAGCCGGCAAAGGAAAGGCCGTTGGAAAAAATAATAGAAAAGATTAAAATAGAGGCGGCATATATGTAATTAATTGAATCCTTGCCCATGAGTAAATATTATCTTCGCCAAAAATCGTTTTCTTCCACAGGGTCGTAACAAAAAGTATCCTGGTTTATGCGGACCAGGGGAGATCGTTTAATTTCATCTCTGCCACAGCGCATAAGGCGGTCACAAGCCATGACCCATCCCATCAGCGGGCCGTGTTTTTTAACCGCATCCACGGTGTAATGGGAACAGGAGGGATACATGGGACACCGTCCTCCCATGACGGAAGATAAATATTTCTGATACAGATACACCGGCAATAAAGCAGCCGTTGTGGTGATATCTTCTTTTTTTTCAATTGTGCCGGCAGCATCGTTTATTTCATCGGAACTCCCGGCAAGAGACATGTTTCCAAAAGCCATTAGCAACAAAAACAGCGCCCATACCATAACTTTCATGTGATGTTTAAACATATCTATGGGATACGATACTATAACCTATTTAAAGTATTATTGTAACATCCGG
Organism: Desulfobacteraceae bacterium; assembly: GCA_030620375.1. Classification (GTDB taxonomy): domain Bacteria; phylum Desulfobacterota; class Desulfobacteria; order Desulfobacterales; family UBA5616; genus JAUXEW01. Next base: position 6,092 of record JAUXEW010000082.1, read on the forward strand.
GTCCTCTGGACCCGGATTTTTATTATACAAAGCAGTTAGTAGTTAGCAGTTAGCAATTGTCAATTAGCAATTAGCAAGGTTCCGGCTTGTCCGGATGGGGCTATTGTTGCGTCACCCGGATCACTTCTTCTATGGTTGTGATTCCGTTAACGACTTTTTCAATTCCATCATTGCGTAATGTGACCATATTATGTTTCAAGGCTTCTTCTTTAATCCGGTTGGAGTCGTATGTCTTTAGGATCAGGCTTTTCAAACTGCTTTCCATAACCATGATTTCAAAAATTCCGATGCGCCCCCGGTAGCCGGTATTAAAGCAACCCGGGCAGCCTTTTGCCCGGTAGAAGACCACATTTTTAACACTATCCGGAGTGATTTCAATACTTTCTAAGGCAAAATCGTCCGGGGTATACGGTTCTTTGCAATGATTGCACAGGACGCGTATCAATCGCTGGGCGACAACACCGAGAACCGAGGATGCGATTAAAAAGGGCTCCACTCCGATATCTACCAAACGGGTAATGGTGCCGGCCGAATCATTGGTGTGCAGGGTAGAAAAGACCAGGTGTCCGGTCAATGCGGATTGAACGGCGATTTCCGCTGTTTCCCGATCACGGACTTCACCCACTAAAATAATGTCCGGGTCTTGCCTGACAATGGATCGTAACCCATTGGCGAAAGTGAGGCCAATTTTGGGGTTAACCTGAATTTGGCTGATTCCTTTAATCTGGTATTCAATGGGATCTTCAATGGTAATGATGTTGATATCCGGTTTGTTTAAAGCGGATAGAATGGCGTAAAGCGTAGTGGTTTTTCCACTGCCGGTGGGCCCGGTGACCAGAATGATTCCATTCGGCGACTTGACCAGCCGCTCAAATGATTCAAGTCTCCCGGATGATAAACCGAGTTCGGGGAGTTTCAACAAAGAGCTGGTTTTATTTAACAGCCGAAGGACCACCCGTTCCCCAAAAGAGGTGGGAATGGTGGAAACACGGATGTCGATTTCCTGGTCACCGATCTTGACATCGATTCGTCCGTCCTGGGGAAGTCTTTTTTCAGCGATATTCATCTTTGCCATGACTTTTATCCTGGAGGTCAACGTCGCCTGAATCCCCTTGGGGGGGTGTAGTAAGTCATATAAAATACCATCCACACGGTAACGGATCTTAAAGCTGTCCTGGTAAGGTTCGATATGAATATCACTGGCACGTGCTTTAATGGATTGAGAGATAATATGGTTCACCAGCTTGATAATGGGCGCGTCGCTGGTGTCATCTAAGAGATCTGCCGTACCTTCAAATTCGCCGATTACGATTCCGCCGTTTTCTTCCATGTTCTGAACCAGTTGTTCTGCGGAATCTCTCCCTAAATCATATGCGGCATTAATAGCTGAAATAATGTTCTCTTTGGTGGAGAAGACAAGCGCAAAATCGTCCCATTCCAGAATTCGGACCAGATCATCCAGAGCATGAAAGCTGGCGGGCTCGTTAATGGCAATGATGCGCTCGAAGGAGGGGTCTTTTTCGACTCCGCCGACCTGATTCGCCGGCTTTAGCGGGACCATCAGATGTTTTTTTAAAAACTGGATCGGCACGTTCTGGGTATAATCCGTGTCTATATTTTGATAGACCAGGTCCGGCTGAAAAGCGGCATTATAAAGGGAACTCAATGCTTCAAGGAATTGAGACTCTGAAACCATATTCTTCCGAACCAGGATTTCGCGGAGAGTTCCTCCCTTTTCTTTTTTAAGATTAAGAACGTCTTGGAAATCTTGTTCCAAAAGTCCGAATTTGTCTATCAGTATCTGCGATAAATTCTTTTGCATAATAGTTTGATCTTATTTTAAAAGCGTGCCCGCTACATTCATCTTAACCCCTAACCCTTAATCCATAATCCAACCATTATTTCGTTAAATCGATGACCTCATATTATTCTTCTTCTTTAGACTCTGTTTCGGGGTAATCATATAACTTTATGCTGCCTTCTTTTACACTTTCTATCTGATCTTTCTTTTTCTCGTAAACTTCTTTTGCATCCTGGGGGTTTAGGATTACATGTGGCGTTAGAAATATAAATAAATTTGATTTTTCTCTGGATTTTGCAACCGAACTGAACAGGTTCCCAAATCCGGGTATGTCTCCGAGACAGGGGGTCTTATATTCAATATTGGAAAAACCCTCGTCGATCAACCCGCCGATCACCACGGTGCTTTTATCATTAACAATCACCGTGGTATCTATGGTTCGTTTCAACGTGGTGGGGTGAAAATCGACCGTTGATTCCAGTTTGGTCAACTCCTGAAAGATGCTTAAGCGAACCCTTCGGTGCTTGCTGATCTGGGGGGTTATTTTCAAGGTGATCCCCACGTCTTTGTACTCGAAGGTTTCATAGAAAATGTTTGTGCCAACCCCACCGGTATCGGTTCCGGAATGTGTTTTAAACGGGACATTTTTCCCCACGGTAATGGTGGCTTCTTCATTGTCCGTTGTCAGAATTTGAGGAGTAGACAGAATATGAACGTCCCGGTCTTTTTTATAGGCGTGTGCAATGGCGCCGATATTGGGATAGGATACCGGTATACCGCCAATTTCAAAGTTGATAGCCTGTTTGATGACACCCAGGGACAAGCCTGGCGGGAGTACGGTTGAAGCGCCCGGATTAAAAATGTAGCCTGCGTCTCCGCTACCGCCGCCGCCGCTGAATCCGCTGACATAGGCGGCGCTATTGTCATCAAAATCATTACCCATGATCCACTCCACGCCCAGATTGAAATCCTTTGTCACATTGACCTCCATGATCAGACATTCGATATAGACCATGGATCTGGGAATATCCAATTTTGTAATGACTTCTTCCAAAATCAGATATTCATCCTTTTCCGCCATGATGATGAGACTGTTGGTCGGTTTGTCCGCGGTGATGTTGACCCTGGCTGAAACAATGGGTTCTTTTTTTCCTGCAGCGGAAACCGACTGCTTTGAGCTTAAGGATTGAAGCGCTGTCGCCAATTCCTCGGCGTTAGCGTGTTCAAGGTAATATACCCGGATTCGTTCGTTTCCTTTGGGCGCCTCTTTGTCGATCAGTTTGATCAGATTTTTGATGCGTTCGGTTTCCCCTTCACTGGCCAGCAAAATGATCGTATTGGTTCGTTCGTCGGCTACCATTTTGATGGCTTTTTGTGTCGCGCCTTTTACCGGTTTTTTCCCGGTTTCAAAAACCGTTTGCAGCAGTTTGACCAGTTTTGACGCATCCGCATATTCTATGGGCAAAACGGTTAATTGCCGACCGATGTCGGTGACATCAATCACTTGAAGGATGTCAAGGAGTCGCTGGATATTTGAATATACATCGGTTAATATTAACATGTTTGTCGGGGCATACGCCAGCAGCACGCTGTTTTTGGATATCAGGGGCGTAAACAGTTTCTTGATTTCATTAGGCGTCGCGTATTTTAAGGGAATGAGCTGCGTTACAATTTTATCTTCCAGCGATTCGGCTTCGGTTCTCAAGCGGGTTTTAATATTTTTTGTCCGCGCATCCGGTGACGGGATGATTTTAATAATCTCACCGGCTTTTACCGTTGCATACCCGTGAACTTCCAAAACCGACTCAAAGACCTTGTAAGCTTCGTCGATCGATATTTTGCTGGGAGAGATAATGGTCACCTTCCCCTTTACCCGCTGATCCACAACGAAATTTTTCCCCGTCAGCTCACTGATAAATTTAATGAACACGCCGATATCAACATCGTTAAAGTCAATGGAAACATATCTGTTATTTTTTTCATCAGACGGGAGCGATTTTATACTGCCGGATGATTTTTCGGTCTGGGCCCACGTCCCGGTCATCGGGGGGATCATTAGAAAGAGAAATAATATGCCAATGATAAGCGATGAATGCTTTAAGTTAGGTTTCATTTTTAATGCCGTTTCCCTTTTTTCGGTTAAATAAAGTTTTTGCCGGCCCAACCGGCTTATTTAGTGTCCATCCAGAAATGAGGATTTTTATTCAAGATCAAGGCATGCGAAAAAAATAATCGGAGGTATATATTTGATATTCCGAGGATTATCTTTTGAGCATAACGATGAGATTGGGTAAAAAGACCATTTCTGGACGGACACTATTTAATATTGTATTCTATGATTCTCTCTCTTCCCC
>JAUXEW010000051.1 GCA_030620375.1 Desulfobacteraceae bacterium
TCGTCACAAGGTCTTTAAAGGATGGGATAAAGGCCTTGCCAATGAGAATTTTCCCAGACACACGGGAGGGGCGATTGTTCTCGATGGAATCGGTTATGTTGACCAGTATATGGCAGAGCATCCTGAAGAGTTTTTGGAATACTCGGACTGGATGGGGATTCCGATCCAGGGGTATCCGGTGACGCTAAACCGTTTCAAATCACTTTTGTCGGAGCAAGCTAGGATACTCCTCGAAAGATAAAAGAAAAAAATAGGAAAAGAGGATCGATGCCGAAAATATCCCCTTTTGAAAAATATTCAGGGCAATACGAAGACTGGTTCGAGAAAAACCGCTGGGTCTATGAAGCCGAATTACGGGCTGTCAAAGCCATGATACCGGTTCCGGCACACGGCGTAGAAATCGGAGTCGGCACAGGTCGATTTGCCGAACCATTGGGAATCAAAATGGGCGTGGAACCTTCAAAACGGATGAGAGAGATTGCTCAAAAGCGTGGAATTCAGGTCCTGGACGGGGTGGCTGAAGAACTGCCCCTTGGTGAGGCCGGCTTTGATTTCGTTTTAATGGTCACGACCATTTGCTTCGTTGATGACATTGACAGGGCTTTGCTGGAGGCGTATCGAATTCTTACTTTAGGGGGATTTCTTATTATCGGTTTTGTAGATCGTAACAGTAAGGTGGGGCAAACTTACTTACGTCGCCAGAACGAGAATGTGTTTTACAAAGATGCGACCTTTTTCTCTGTTGACGAACTTGTCGAACGTATGGATAAGGCAGGATTTATTGATTTGACCTTCAAACAGACGATCTTTAAGTCTTTGTCCGAAACCTCAAAAGATGAACCTGTGAAATCCGGTTATGGTGAAGGATCTTTTGTGGTGATACGCGGCAGGAAAGAAGCAGTTGAACCGCAGTAACAGCCCTCTTGGCGGGCAAGGCACGCTTCATTTGGAGAAAATGTAAAGGAGGATTAAAATGCCGATTTATGAATATCGATGCAAGGTATGTGAAGCTACATCCGAATATTTGACCGGTATGGGCAAAGATGAAGACGTCTCTTGTAAGAAATGTGGGAGCACCGAGATGGAGAGGATATTATCCGTTGCTTCATTTATGGGTGGAATGTCGGAACATACCCCGGGCAGGACCTGCTGCGGTCGTGAAGAACGCTGTGAGACTGCTCCCTGCTCTGACGGAGGTGCATGCCGGCGCGGATAAGCACCCTGACAGGAAGTAAATACAGTGGCGACCAGGGATTGTTATGTAGAGCGATCATTTTAACAGAGATATGAGACGCCGACTCCCGGGCTTGTGAGAGCAAGACGGTAAATGTCCTGGATTATCTACTGGCGGAAGACTGAAGATTGGATGGGGAGGAGAACATGTGCTTGATCAACGTATATATGAATTCGGGGAATGAGAAAAAAGAAATCATGAAGGACGTAGCTCGCATAGAGGCCGAGGGCCGGGGCTTTTGGTTCATCAGTATGTTCGGGGAAAAAAGGTTTGTCGAGAGCCGTATTCAAACCATCGACTTCATGGACGACCACTTCATTATGCTCAGAGAATGGGAGTCGAATTGATTCTCTTATGATAACACGGCTCATTGCCGGCAAGATTCCTCGGAGATTTCTCGTTGCTGGATAATAACCATAGAATCATCAATTACTTACGACTTTCTGTTACGGATCGTTGCAATTTGAGATGTATCTATTGTATGCCTGAAGAGGGCGTTAAATTTATATCCCACAGTGAAATTCTCACATATGAAGAAATGCTCCATATCGTTGGGCTCTGCGTTCAAAAAGGTATTCGTAAAGTGAGGCTCACCGGAGGGGAACCTCTGGTGAGGAAGGGATTAATCGGTTTTCTTGAAAAACTTTGCAAGATAGCAGGACTGGAAGAGGTCACACTGACTACCAATGGGGTTCTGCTCAAAAATTTAGCAGCTGATATCAAAAACTGCGGTATCTGTCGAATCAATGTAAGCCTCGATTCTCTTAAACCGGAGCGGGTTTTTCGTATTACCGGGCGGGACTGTTTTAAACAGGTGTGGGAGGGCCTTGAGGAGGCGGAGCGCGTGGGATTTAATCCCATTAAAATTAATGTGGTAGCGATAAAAGGTGTCAATGATGATGAAATATTGGATTTTGCCGACCTGACCTTGAAAAAGCCTTATCACATTCGTTTTATTGAACTTATGCCTGTAAGTGAACAAAATGTGTGGCGTCCTGAAAGGTTTATGTCTACAAATGACATTTATCGTCAGATCCAGTCTCTCGGAAATTTGATACCGGTAAAGCCCAACCCTTATGACGGCCCTGCACAGCAATTTAAAATTGAAGGGAGGCAGGGGGATATTGGTCTGATCGGTGCCTTGAGCAATCATTTTTGTTCTCTTTGCAACCGATTGCGGTTGACCCCTGAAGGATACCTTAGGGGATGTCTTTTTTCGGATCAAGAGACGGATCTTAAAACCCCTCTACGACAGGGAAAGAAAGATGGCTATCTCCTGCAACTGATTGAACATGCTATTAAAAATAAACCAAAGGAACATGGGCTATTGAAGTATGGCCCTCGAAAATGTATTCGCCGGATGCACCGTATTGGGGGTTGAAGAAGAAGGCGAAATTTCTAAACCACATTTTACACGCCACTTCGCTAAGTGCTTTACGGCAAAAGGATCAAATCTGTTTAAAACCTCGTTTTTTAACCACGAATTGCGGTTGGTTTTTTTAGATCCCTTGACTTCACGAAATTAATTTGGCATGTAATACAATTTGACTAAATCAACATCCGAAACAAGGGGATATTTTCTACCTAAATTGAGCGTCTTCAAGTTTGCTGCAGGTACAAGGAAGATGTCGTTTCGCTATAGTGTGCTATGCGGGACGGCATCTGACGCCGTAGATGCGGTAAAATTGGAGACGTTCAGATAGGTTCTACAATGTCCGGAGATATAATACAGGAGGACTTATGATAGTTGCAGAACGAAAGCCATTTGAAGAAATCAAAGCCCTGGTTAAAGACTTTAATAGAGTGCTGACCGTGGGTTGCGGAACTTGTGTTGCCGTATGTCTTGCCGGAGGTGAGAAGGAGGTCGGTATTTTGAATACCGAACTTACGATAGCCCGTAAAGTGGACGGGAATCCCATCGAACTCGGTGGTGTAACGGTTGAAAGGCAGTGCGATATGGAGTTCTTGGATGAGCTTGACGGAATGATTGACCAATATGACGCTTTGATATCGTTAGCATGCGGTGCCGGCATCCAGTTTTTAGCTGAGCGGTTTCCGGACAAACCGGTTTTGCCGGGAGTGAACACAACCTTTATCGGTGCCAACAGGGACGTGGGGTGGTATGAAGAAAAATGCCGCGCTTGCGGGAATTGTTGCCTTGGGTTAACCGGAGGTATCTGCCCGGTGACCATGTGTGCCAAAAGCCTGTTTAACGGACCATGCGGGGGGACCAATCATGAGAGTTGCGAGATCAGCCCGGATCAGCCCTGTGCGTGGCATATGATCTATGAACGCTTGTCCAAACAAAACCGGTTGGACAGTATCATTGAAATTTTCCCGCCGAATGACTGGCTAAATACCACGCCTCGAACCATTGTTCAACCGGCATACAAAGAACGAAAAGCAGCGCGATAAATTTCAGCAATGATATTTTTGATAAACCAATTTACCAAGATATTAAATTTAGAAGAGGAATAATCAATATGAAGTCAGGAAGTAATTTAGAAAAAATATTAAGAGCGGGACATTTTGCTTTTACCGGAGAACTTGGACCCCCTCGAGGAGCCGATATTGATGCCGTCAGGAAGAAAGCCAAATTTTTGGTAGGTAGTGTGGACATGGTGAATATCACCGACAATCAGACGGCTATGGTGAGGATGTCCAGTTGGGCCGCTTCCCTTATTGCCATTGAAGAAGGCCTGGAGCCCAACTACCAGATGGTTTGCCGGGATCGGAACCGACTGGCGATGCAGGGGGACATCTTGGGCGCGTCTGCCCTCGGTGTCCGAAACATACTGTGTCTTTCCGGCGATCATATGCAGTTTGGTGATCATCCTTACGCCAAAGGGGTTTTTGATATCGATTCCATCCAACTGATCTACATGGTCAAGAAGATGCGGGATGAAGGCAAGTTTTTGGGTGGAGCGGATATCGACACGCCCCCGAAACTTTTTATCGGCGGTGCTGCCAATCCCTTTGCCGATCCCTTCGAATGGCGAGTCTATCGGTTGGCCAAAAAAATTAAGGCCGGAGCAGATTTTATTCAAACCCAGTGTGTTTATAACATGAAAAAGATGCGGGAATGGATTAAACAGGCCAATGATATGGGACTTACGGAAAAGGTGTATATTCTAGCCGGTGTTACCCCTATGAAGAGTCTGGGTATGGCACGGTACATGAAACTTAAAGTTCCTGGAATGGAGGTTCCGGATGATGTAATAAAACGACTCCAGGGCGTTGAGAAAAAGAAGCAGGCGGATGAAGGGATAAAAATGGCCTGTGAACAAATCGAGGAATTTAAGGAGATGAAGGGGCTTGCCGGCGTCCATCTCATGGCCATCGAGTGGGAGCACAAGGTTCCTGAAATTGCGGAACGGGCGGACATGTTGCCCAGGCCAGAGGTTTAAGCGAGAAAAGGATGAACTAAAGGGTGACATTTTTCTAAATCAGTTACCCCTGACCAAAAACAGTATAAATCAAGGAGTTTCCAAATTGAGTACAGAAAATAACAAAATTATGGTCATCGGAGGCGGGATTGCCGGTCTCACAGCGGCCTGGGAGCTGTCAAGGCTCGGTGCCAGCGTTGAATTGGTTGAGAAGACATGTTTTTTAGGCGGACATGCGATTGGGTTCTGCTGTAAGGCCACGGATGAGTGTGTTCAGTGTGGCGCCTGTTCCGTGGAAGATATGCTTAAGAAGGTAGTTGGGGAGCCCGGCATTACGGTCCATTTGGCCACGGAAGTTGACAAGATCGGCAAAAATGGAATCTTTTCAGTTAAATTGAAAAAAAGCTCGCCAACCGTCAATATGCCGGTGGATGGCGTGATAAAAGGATATTCCAAAAACAACGACCCGCTTTATGTCGTTGTGGATAAGGACAAGGCAGCTCAGATTCCCGAAGGTGCCGTTGACCTAAGCGAGTTGGGGACAACGGGAGAGCTGGAAGTGGATGCCGTTATTCTGGCCAGCGGTTTCCAACCGTTTAATGCTGAAATTAAAAAAACCTACGGTTATAATCAGTTTAAAAATGTCATCACCGGAATGGATCTGGAGAGAATCAAGCGACAATACGGAGATGTGATCAGACCGTCCGATAAAAAACAGCCTGAGACAATCGCTTTTATCCTGTGCGTGGGAAGTCGTGATGAGCGTTTGGGGAATTTATGGTGCTCACAGGTATGTTGCCCTTATGCCCTCCGAATGGCGAATGACATTAAATTTAAGAATGAAGAAGCTGACATTTCAGTATTTTATATGGATATCCAGAATTTCGGGAAAAATTTCCCGGATTTTTATGAGAAATGCCAATCCTCTATGAACTTTATTCGGACCATACCCGTTGATATCTTCCCCGTGGAAGATGACAAACTGAAGATGCGCTATTTCAATGAAGAAGATGGCCAGTCGGTTGAAAATGTGTTCGATCTGGTGGTGCTGGCTGTGGGTATTACACCGGATCCCGATAACAAGAACCTGGCCAAGTTGTTGGAAATCGGGCTGAACGTGGATGGTTTTTTAGGTGGCATTGATCCGTTGAATCGAACCCGAACCGCCAATGAGGGTGTTTTTATCGCAGGAACCGTTGAAGGGCCGAAAAGTATCGCCGGTTCCATGGCCCAGGCAGGACAGGCGGCCGCTGAGGTTATGAAATATTTGGAGGTAAACAAATGAGTGAAATGATACTATCCGACATGGAAGAGATTAAGATCAATACCGATGTATTGGTAGTTGGTGGCGGATACACCGGGCTGAAGGCAGCAAAGGGAATTTCCGATTCGGGATATTCGGTCGTTTTAATTGAATCTGACACCATCATCGGTGGTGAAAAAAATCCCTTGTCTTTTATAGGGATAGATGTAACAGCTCAAGACGAGCTCAAACGGCTGGTTGATGACGTAGCGGCCGATGATGCAGTTAACGTGTTGATGAACACACGCTTGGTGAGTGCAGCGGGTGTTCCCGGTGATTTTACCATTCGATTGGCTACAAGCGATGGTGATCTGGAAAAGAAAATCGGAGCAATTGTGGTGGCCACGAATTTTTCAAATAAGCCTTTGTCTGGGGCATACGGGCTGTCACTTTCAGATAGCGTTTTAACCCTGTCTCAGCTGGAATATTTGCTTTCCGGTTCGGATAGGGATCGGTTGTCGAATAAGACCATCGCTTTTATGGTCGGGTTTGCCCAGGAGGGTGACGCGCTTGTCATGGAGCGTATATTGAGTAATGTGCTTGCCGTTGAGTCCATTGGCGGCTGCACGACGTATGTCTTCGCCGGCAACCTCAAGGTGGCATCGGACGGTCTGGAGCGAGCTTATCTTGAAAGCCGGGATAAGGGCGCAACCTATTTTAAACTCAAAACAATGCCGACGATCAGTCCTGACGGGGAATCGATCTCTTTTATTGATCCGGTATTGCGGAAAAAAATGGAACTTTCACCGGATGTGATCGTTATTGAGGAAGAGATATTGGCCGACGAGATGAACCCGCTACTGGCGGCAATATTAAGGATCGATGTGGGGCCCGGTGGATTTTTGCAGACAGATAACATCCATCGATTTCCGGTACAGTCCAACCGAGAGGGGATTTTCGTCATTGGCGGTACCCGTGATGTCCAAAATATACCGACAGCACTGATGGATGTCGAAAATGCCGTTTTAGAGATCAACCATCTTTTGAAGGACGGCAAAATAGTGGTGCCTAAAAACAAGGCCGTTCTCGATATCGGAAAATGCACTTTTTGTATTACCTGTTATCGGCTTTGTCCCCATGGGGCTATCTACTGGGATAACACCAACAAACCGGTCATTTCTCCGGTGGCTTGTCAGGGCTGCGGCATTTGTGCCAGTGACTGTCCCATGGACGCTATACAGATCGGCAATTACAGTGACGCCGAAATCATGGACAAAATCAAAAGCAATGGTTCGGCTGCACCGGATGACCTTCGGATTGTCGCCTTCTGTTGCCAGAACTCCGCGTATGAAGCCGGCCTTATGGCCGATGCGTTTCAGATGGAGACACCGGCCAACCTGCAGGTCATTAAAGTGCCCTGTGCCGGGAAAGTCGATCTTGATTATATCATGAAGGCTTTTGTGGAAGGGGCTGATGGTGTTTTGGTGATGGCTTGTCACCCGGGAAATTGTAAATCCGAAAAAGGAAACACTTATGCGGAATGGCGAGTGGTTGATGCGCATCGAATGCTGGAAGAGACCGGTCTGGAAAAAGAGCGGCTCGGCTTTGTTACCCTCGCATCTAATATGGGGATCGGATTTTCATCGGCAGTGGTGGATTTGGAAAACCGCTTGAAAGCATTGGGGACGAGCCCCTTTAATAAATAGTGTCCATCCGGAAATGGTAGCCTTTGGTTCAGGTCAAGGCCGATGAGTTTTGATAACCGACAAACCAGGAAAAACGGATCATATCATGCAGTCGGAAATGTCCAATGCCTATTTGCTTAAAGCGATTGATGAATTTCAAAGACGATTTTTCGTTATATCAACCAGTTTTGAAATTTTGGCGATCAATGCGAGCGGACTACAAGATGTCGCCTCTACTATCGATGGTGAAAAATGTTTCCAGGTGTTTTTTAACCGCACGTCAGTTTGTGATAATTGCCTGGCCAGAGAGGTGATGAAGACGAAGAAACCGGCCATCCGGGAGGAACACAAGGGGTATCTGGATGAAGGTAGCAGTTCCTGCCTGTACTCTTATCCGATAATTTCAAACGGAAGCATTGAAGCAGTGGCCATGATGGAATTTAGCCTTCCTATATTGGCCAGGTTGGAGGAAAAACTAAAGCGGTCCAATTCATTTTTGCGTAATCTTATGCTGAGCTCGGTGGATGCTGTTATCGCAGCGGATAAAACGGGGAAAATACTTATTTTTAATGAAGCGGCGTCTGAAATCAGCGGATATGGTGTGGAAGAAGCCCTTGATCATTTAAATATCCGAGATGTTTATCCGGGAAACGGCGCGAAGGAGGTGATGAGAGAACTTCGCAGCGATGAATTTGGTGGAAAGGGAAAATTAAAATTTTACCACGTTGATTTTTTAAGAAAAAATAAGGAAATTATCCCCATCAGTTTAAATGCAGCCATCGTATTTGAAGGAGAAAAAGAGGTCGCCACAATCGGCTTTTTTCATGATCTGCGTGAGAGCATCAAAATGAAGAAAAAGCTGGAAAAAACCCGGGTCCAACTTCTTCAAGCAGAGAAGATGTCTTCTTTGGGAAAACTTGCGGCCGGCGTTGCACATCAACTGAACAATCCGTTAGGTGGTATTACTTTATTTACAAAGCTGATAATGGAAGAATATACCCTTGAAGAAGGGGTTATAGCGGATTTAAAGCGAATCCTTAATGACGCTGAGCGATGTCGGGATACGGTAAAGGAACTGCTTGAATTTTCGAGGCAAACACGACAGGAAATGCGGCTCAATGATATTAACAAAGCCATTACTCGAACCATGTTTTTGCTTGAGAACCAGACCCTTTTTCAGAATATCAAAATTGAAAAGCAATTGTCTGACGATCTTCCTCAAATTCCGGGTGATATTCAACAACTGAACCACCTGTTCATGAATATCATTCTTAATGCCGCACAGGCAATGGAAGGGAAGGGGGAACTGAAAATAAAAACACTCCTGGCGTCGGGTAAAGATCGGGTCCGAATTGAAATTTCGGATACCGGCCCGGGAATATCCGACGATGTTTTACCGCACATATTTGAGCCCTTTTTTACTACCAAAGAAGAAGGCGAGGGAACGGGTTTGGGCCTTAGCATGGTTTACGGAATAGCTCAAAGTCACGATGGTAACATTACCGTAGAAAGTTCGCCCGGAAAGGGAGCAACTTTTATCGTTGAGCTATCGCTGAAAGAAAAGGAAGATAACAGCAGTGAATGAAGCAATAAAAATGAAAGACATAACGGTTTTGGTAGTCGACGATGAACAAAGCATCAGGGATGGCTCTGAACGAATCCTTTCCCGTATGGGCTTTGAGGTTTTTAAGGCGGCTAACGGGGAAGAAGGATTGAAAATTTTAGAAGACCATAATATTGCTATCATTCTTCTCGATCTAAAGATGCCGGGAATGGACGGAATGGAAGTGCTCCGCCTGGTTAAGCAAAAAGATAGCCATGTCCTGGTGATTGTCATTACCGGATTCGCTACACTGGAAACAGCCATAGAAGCCATGAAACGCGGTGCTTATGATTTTATCCCCAAACCGTTTGAACCGGATCAGCTCAGAATTGTGGTTAATCGTGCAAGAGAAACCATTCGATTGACACTGGAAACAGAAATGCTGGAATTAGAACGGCAGCGGACATTAAATGATCTGGGAATGGAAAAGAGCCGGATTCGAACGATCATTGAATCGCTCCCCAATGGCCTGGTGGTAACCAATGTAAAAGGCCACGTCGTTCTCATGAATCCTGCCTTTCAGCAGATGTTCGGCGTCCCGCCCGGATCTATCCAAACCGATCCGATCAGTTCTTATATAACCGATAAAGAGTTGTGCCGTTTGGTAATAGATATTTCCAGAGGCAAATATATCGATTTTGAAGATATCCCCACCTATGAGTTTCCATTGGGCACGGAGAAATTTCTATTAGCCAGCGGGCAGCCGGTATTGGGGGAAAGAAAAGAATGTATCGGGGCGGTGGTTACGGTCATGGATATTACCGAGATGAAGGTCCTTGACCAATTAAAATCCGAATTTGTGGCAAAGGTGTCACATGAACTCAGATCACCGCTATCAACCATTCACGAGCAGATTGCAGAGGTTCTAAAAGATACGGTGGAAGAGGAGCCGGGAAAAGATCAATATATTCTTTCCCGTGCCAAAGAAAAAACAAAAGGATTGATCTCACTGATCGGAGATCTGCTGGATTTGTCGCGCATTGAGTCCGATTCCGCAAAAATGGAGTTTAAGCCCATTCGGCTTGAAGAATTAATAAAAAGTATAGTTGATTTTTTAGAAATAAGGGCAAAAAACAGAAATCAGAGGTTAAGCTTAATTTTACCGGAAGAAAAGCTTCCGGAATTAATGACGGACCCAATGGCCCTGGAAAGTATTTTCGGAAATCTCATCTCGAATGCCATTAACTATACTCAAGAGGGAGGAGAAATTGCTGTAAGCGTAGAAAAAGTCATGGGAAGCGTTCGTGTAAATGTTACAGATAACGGGTTTGGCATTGAAGCAAAGCATTTAGAGAAAATTTTTGAAAAATTCTACCGGGTAAAAAACGAGAAAACAAGATATATCACCGGAACGGGACTCGGGCTTCCCATTGTTAAGGGGTTGATTGGTTCCTTAGGCGGTTCAATTACCGTAGATAGTACCCCCGGTATGGGATCAGCGTTTACCGTTATTTTGCCGATTAACTCATAATTAGGGTCAACACCATTTAAGAAGCGCCGTCAAGTGCTTTTAAGAATTCACCAGGTTCCACTTTCATTTTCGTCCACAACGCGAAGGTTTGCATGGCTTGGTAAGCCAGTGTAGTAAGACCGTCCATAAACCGAATATTTTTAGATCGGGCAAAATCTTCCCAAAAGTTCTGGTTACGGCCGTAATTTAAGTCCAATAGTAATTCACAATCAGACACATTCATTTTTAATATCATTTCCGCAAATACAGTTGCCTCATGATAAGCGGAAACCGAGGTGGCGTTCACAATGATATTCGCCGAAAGTGGCCGGGCCAAAAGCGTATCCAGCGGCATGGCGGTGCCGCCGAGATCTTTTGCGACTTTTCGGGCTTTTTCAGGGTTTCTGGCGGCGATGATCACGGAATCGGCTCTGAGCCAGTTTAAAATGAATACGACGGATCTGGCTACACCACCGGAACCGAAAACCAATGCGGTTTTTCCCGTAGGGTCAAAGCCCTCAGCCTCCAGCGTGTCCATAAAACCAATGGCATTTGTATTGTAACCTTTGAGCATATCGCCATCCCGAGCGATGGTATTGATAGCACCGATAATATTCGCACTTTCGGAGAGACTGTCCAAAAATGGAAGGGCAGCCTCTTTATATGGAACGGTGATATTGGCACCGGCAATATTTAGGATTTTAAGACTGTTGATTGCCTCTCCCAATCGGTCGGGTTTGACCATGAACGGTACGTAAACCCCTTTGAGACCGACGCGTTCCATAACTTTTGAAAACATCGCTGGGGATTTGGATTGAAACGCGCGTTCATCACTTAAGATACAAAATACCTTGGTGCCGATTTCGGGTTTTAAATCTCGTAAGGAAAAAAACTTGTTCATCATAAGCTATTTGATTTTATATGAACCCCCCTTTAAACAAAAAACCTTGCCCGAGAAGATAGAAACGGTCGGGATTTTTTAATTCGAAATGTTACACGGTTGTTAGCATCGGGTAGTTGTTGTATTGAAAAATCGATACAATACATTAGCTCAACCCGGGATCGGCGATAAGGGGAAAGTCTTGTTCAGCTGTGGACCTGTGTTCAATTGCTCGGGTACCCAATTGTCAGAAAAACACCGTCACCGACAGATACCTTTATAGTTGCTTACAGATTAAGGAGACTTTTGACACTGTCGGTTATTTCTTCAGCAGTAGCCGGTTTAGGCAGGTAGTCATCAGCCTCCATGCTCATTCCATCATAATGTGAATAGCGGGTCGAAGAAACATGATCGGCCACGGCTGTTAACATTAAAACGGGAATGTCGGCGTATTTTTCATCACTTTTCAATTCCGAGCACATCTCATACCCGTCTTTTTCAGGCATCATTACATCAAGGACAATGAGGTCGGGAGGGGTTTGCCGGACTTTTTCCAGCCCTTCCACACCGTCATAGGCCACTTGTACATCAAAACCTTCCTTTTCTAAATTTTTTCGGACAATAGAAACAAAATCGGGCTCATCATCCACTACCAGTATAAGTTTTTTACCAGTCATATATTATCTCCTTTCCTGAAAGTTTTTTATATTTATCTTTAAATATAGAGCATCCGGGATAGAAACCAAGGGCGGGTGCTTATTCCACCGTTGGTCTGGGGAAAAGACCGGCCCGCTCAACGATTTCCGGCACTTTTTCTTCCCATTCAATGGCCATAATATGAAATCCGCTGACCCCTTCAACAGATTTTAATCGTTCGATGGCTTCGATGCAGATATTCAGCCCTTCTTCGGCCTGTTTTTCTTTGGGTGTGTCAGCCAACCGCTTTACGATTTCATCCGGAACGTCCATTCCCGGGACACGGTTTTTCATATATCGTGCCATCCCGGCCGACTTCATCGGCGTTAAGCCGGCAAGGATGTATACTTTTTCATGAAGTCCACGATCCCTGACGCCCTTCATCCATTCTTCGAATCGGTCCAGGTTATAGATGCACTGGGTCTGGATAAATTCAACACCGGCCGCCACTTTTTTTGCCAGCCGGGGCACTCGAATTTCAAACGGGTCGGCAAACGGATTTGCCGCAGCACCCACAAACATTGCCGGCGGACGCTTAATTTCGTCGTCGCCTAAAAATTTACCTTCATCCCTCATGTATCGAACCGTCTGGATTAATTGCATGGAATCCAAGTCATGAACATTTTGTCCTTTTTTACTGTCTCCAAAACTCTGGTGATCACCAGAAAGACATAAAATGTTGTGAATGTCAAACGATGACGCCCCAAGAATGTCACTTTGTATGGCAATTCTGTTTCGATCGCGGGTAACCATCTGTAAAACCGGTTCAAGTCCCATTAGCTTAAGATGTATACATGCTGCCAGGCTGCACATACGGGTCATGGATGTCTGATTATCCGTAATGTTAATA
The DNA here is from genome assembly GCA_030620375.1 of Desulfobacteraceae bacterium. GTDB lineage: Bacteria > Desulfobacterota > Desulfobacteria > Desulfobacterales > UBA5616 > JAUXEW01. The sequence goes on from JAUXEW010000051.1 coordinate 13,028, forward strand.
GCATCCACATGATCTTTGATCATATTTGCTTTTTGGGTTATAACTTTCGAATCGCTTCCTCGTGGGGGACCACATTCGCTCGTAACAGCCAGGTGACCCGCGGAAAGAATCTTTTCAAGTTTGCTCGGTGTCTTCACATTCATAACTGCACATCCTCCCTAACGACTTTTCGAGGTCCTCCGGCCCTGTCCGTGGACCAATCTTTAATCGGTTGAATCTTTTCATAGTCGTCGAGTTTTCCAAGGGCCTTAAGGCGATCGATAATCAACTGCCAGGCGCAGTCAACCTCGCTGCTTATTTCACACTTGCCGTTGCTTGAACCACCACAGGGCCCGTTTAACAGGCGCTTGGCACATCGGGCTATCGGGCATATTCCGCCGGTCTGGGCCAATACGCAAGCGCCGCAAGCCTGACAGCGTTCGGTCCACAGGCCTCGTTGTTCGGTAGCTCCGAGAAAGCATGTGTTTACTCCCGGAAGCACCGGTAAAGTATAATATTTTTCAGCGACAAACTGAACACCGACGCCGCACGCAAGAGATAAAATAGCGTCATATTGATCGGTGATATCCCTTATTTCTTCTATGAATTCATGGTCACATTGTCGTTCCAGTGTAATTTCATCGATTTTAGTTTCTTTTCCCTGGTTTAAAAAATACATTCGCAAGGCTGAAGCAAGTATGGCGACTTCTTTTTTCCCGCCGGCTTCGCATACCGTTACACATTCATTGCATCCCAGAATCAGGATTTTATGGTAATCTTTTACAGTTTCAATGATTTCTTCGATGGGTTTTTTTTCTGCAACAATCATAGCAGCGAGCTCCCTTCTTAAATGGATGCCATGGTGCCGCACACCTTCAGGCGGCA
>JAUXEW010000225.1 GCA_030620375.1 Desulfobacteraceae bacterium
AAGCAATGCGAGCGCATTCCCCGTAGCTTGCTGCGGGGTTGGCGAGTGAAATACAAATAGTCTAAAATCCTTACTTGGAAGATTCCCCGTAGCTTGCTGCGGGGGAGGCTTCAATTGAGCTCAAATTGTATGGGGTTTTACTTCTATCCTAACATTGCAACTTTAGGGTCTATTTAGCCTCCATTAAGTAATAGATCAACACCGCGTGCATCGAAATTGTCATGTCATTAGATCTACAACCAACTCGCAGCTTTGATCCATGGCGTCGGAGACCCCTTGACAGGTGATACTCCCTTTGTATATGTTAACGCCTTTTGCAAGGGCCGGGTCCTCAATCACAGCCCGCCGAATCCCTTTATTGGCAATGGCAAGAACATACGGCAACGTGACGTTGGTTAAGGCAAAGGTCGACGTCCTCGGAACCGCTCCGGGGATGTTGGCAACACAATAGTGAATGACACCATCAACAAAATAAATCGGGTTCTGGTGGGTAGTGGGACGACTCGTCTCAAAGCATCCCCCCTGATCGATGGAAATGTCAATCAGTACCGATCCTTCGACCATAGTTGAAATCATCTCTTTCGTAACCAATGACGGGGTCTTTGCGCCGGGAATAAGAACAGCACCGATGACGACATCCGAATCCGATACATAATCGGCGATATTTTCCGGATTGGCCATCACCGTCATGATTGAAATTCCAAAAATGTCCTCCAGATAAGCCAGGCGTTTCTGGTCGATGTCAAGAATGGTTACACTCGCCCCCAGCCCGACGGCAATTTTGGCTGCATTGATTCCGGCGGTCCCGCCGCCGATAATAGTTACATTGCCCCTTGCCACCCCGGGTACACCGCCTAAGAGTATGCCGCGTCCGCCATTGGCTTTCTCCAGATAGTGAGCACCCACCTGGGGCGCTATTCGTCCCGCCACCTCGCTCATCGGGTTGAGCAGCGGCAAGGTGCCGTCAGCCGACTGAACCGTCTCGTAAGCCACTCCGATACAGTTGCTGTCAATCAAGGCTTTGGTTAATGTGGGGGCCGGGGCCAAATGCAAATATGTAAAGAGGATCTGATCTTCCTTAACTAATCCATACTCTTCCGGCAGCGGCTCTTTGACCTTGATGATCATCTCCGCCCGCTCATACACCTCCTCTATAAGATCGAGCGAATCGGCACCGGCCTGAAGATAATCAGCGTCCGGTATCCCGCTTCCCATACCCGCACCTTTTTGAATAAATACCTGATGGCCGGATTCGGTTAACATGCGAACACCACCGGGAACCAGGCCGACGCGAAACTCGTTGTTTTTAATCTCCTTGGGTACCCCGATTATCATTTTTAAACCGCTCCTTTCGTACATTTTGAACCCGATCCGGGACGGAAAGACAAAAAAGGACGTTTTTTGGCTTTTTACGAAACCGTCAAACCTGTTCGGATATCACCTCCATGGATTTGTCATATGCATCGAGAATTTTTGCCACCTCTTTCTCGGTGATGACGAGTGTAGGCATAATACGAACGACTTTCGGGTTCATGAAGGTGAAGATTGTGATAACGCCGTTTTTTCTGATTTCGGCGCTCATCAAAGGGCCGATATCATCATTGGGAAATTCTATCCCGATCATCAACCCTTTTCCGCGAACATCTTTTACGAAGCCGGGATATTTTTCCTTAAGCTTATTTAACCCTTCCATCAGGTTTTTTCCCATTGTTTCGGCATTTCGGCAAAGATCGTTTTTCTCGATGTATTCAATTCCCGCCAGCGAGGCCAGGCAGGTAATTGAAGTGCCGCCATGGCTGTTACCGTGAATAGTCGGGTTGGCATTGGTGAATTCCGCCACTTTTTCATTAAAAACAGTGACGGATATGGGTAGATATCCCGCGGTAAAACTTTTAGAAAGCACCATGATGTCGGGAGTAACATTCCAGTGCTCGCACCCGAACATTCTTCCCGTGCGCCCTAACCCGGTCTGCACTTCGTCTAAAATCATGATAATATTATGTTTGTCGCATAACTTACGAACCCCCGGAAGATAATCGTCATCGGGCACGATGATACCCCCCTCGCCCTGGATCGTTTCCATAATAACACCCGCAGTCTCGTCGTTAATAGCCGCTTTAAGCGCATTAAGGTCGTTATAAGGCACGTGGGTAAATCCGGGCATCAGGGGTAAGAAAGGCCCTTTATAAATATCCCGTCCCGTTGCACTTAAGGCATAGCCCGTATGGCCGTGATAGCCGTTTATGGTTGAAATTATCTGTTGCTTTCCGGCGGCGCCCTTGGCAAATTTTATTGCCGTATCGATTGCTTCCCCTCCACCGGAAGTAAAAAAAGAATATTGTAGTCCTTTCGGACAGATTTTGGCAAGTTTTTCGGCCAATGCAGCGCGCTGAGGTATCATTCCTATCCATCCACCCATGTCGAAACGATCCACCGCCTTCTTTATGACTTCTGCGACTTCTTTGTTATGCCGCCCGATGTTAAAACAACCCGCACCTTCAACGCAATCGATAAACTCTTCTCCTGACAGATCTCTGATGTAGGCACCTTCTCTCTCCCACTCAACAATGTCAAGCGAAGCCATGGACAGCATGTCAACGTAAGTCGGGTTAATATACTTACGATAGCATTCTATTGCTTCTTCCCGTAACGCTTTCCGATCGATATCGTCGTCAAAAAAATCACTCAGTTTCATCACATCCCCCCCATTTTTAATAGTTCGTTTTAACTTTTCATTACGGTTTTTATAGCGTCCAGTATTTTTCCCTCGCTGGGTATAAACTCCGCCTCAAGTTTCTGAGAGAATGGAATAGGACAAAACGGCCCTCCCACACGCAGAATAGGCGCGTCCAGGTAACCAAACGCTTTTTCTCCGACCGTAGCGGCAATTTCTGCGCCGCTGCCGGCATTCTTTACTTCTTCGTGTACAATTACCATACGATGGGTCTTGCGAACAGATTCTAACAGGGTGCCTTCATCCAAAGGTAACAGGCTGCGGGGATCCAGCACTTCAACACTGATACCTTCAGCAGATGCCGACTCAGCAGCATTAAGCGCACGGGACACCATCTGACCGGTCGCCACGATGGTAACATCTTCTCCTTCCCTTTTAATATCCGCTGATCCGATGGGAATTGTATAGGCCTCTTCAGGTACCTCGCCTTGAGTAAAATAAAGCATTTTATTTTCTATAAATACCACGGGATTGTCGTCTCGAATGGCGGAAATCATAAGGCCTTTTGCATCATAGGGAGTGCTGGGCATTACCACTTTCAGACCGGGGATGTGCATGAACCAGGCCTCAAGAGACTGAGAATGCTGGGCGGCAGTGCCCATACCTGCCCCACATGTTGTTCTGAGCACCATCGGTATCTTGATCTTGCCGCCGAACATGTACCGCATTTTAGCGGCTTGATTAAACAACTGGTCCATAGCCACACCGATAAAATCGACAAACATTAATTCGGCCACCGGCCGAAGCCCTGCTGCTGCAGCGCCAACTGCAGCACCGACAATAGCACTCTCAGTAATCGGAGTATCGCGGACCCGGTTCTCCCCGAATTGATCCTGCAGTCCTGCAGTTACTCCCATCATCCCTCCGGAAACGTCAATTCCGAGTATAAAGACATCCGGATCACGTTCCATTTCATGCTTAAGCGCATTGTTAATGGCTTTTGACATATTTATTTCAGGCATCGAACTTTCCTCCTTTTTCTTTTAGTGTTTTATATGGTGTACTCAAGTTTGATGGTCTCGTAAGAAGTCGTCTCCCCGGCGAAAGCCGGGGTCCAGGTCAGTCATAAGTTTTTGAAAACACTGGATTCCGGCTTTCGCCGGAATGACAAAAAAGGGCGTTTTTTAACTTTTTACGAAACCATCAAGTTTCGCGCCCTAAAAGCATATAAACTCCCCGACCCCTCATGCATATACATCCGTTAATAGCTCGCTTACATCGGGTTCAGGGCTCTCCTGTGCAAATTGAACCGCGTCTTCGATCTCTTTCCGGGTCAAAATTCTGATTTCTTCCACTTCTTTTTCACTTAAGAAATTCTTTTCCAAAAGCTTCTTCTCAAATCGGGAAATCGGATCTTTTTCTTCTGCCTTCCATTGATCTGTTTCACCATCCGGCTTGTAAAGCTCGGGGTCTCCAATGTAATGGCCTTTGATCCGGTATGTTTTGCACTCAAGCAGGGTTGGACCATCTCCCGATCGTGCCCTGGCAACCGCTTCAACTGCCGCCTCATAGACGGCCATCACATCGTTGCCATCGACTACGACACCCGGTATGTCATAACCCGCAGCCCGTTCGGCGACCGATCGGATGCACTGATGTTTGCTCTGTGCCGTAAACTCGGCATAGCAATTGTTTTCCACCAAAAAAACAACCGGTAGTTTCCAGATAGACGAAAGGTTCATGGCCTCATGGACAGTTCCCTGGTTGGAGGCGCCATCGCCGTAAAAACTGACTACGACATCATCGGTACCTTTATACTGGCATGCCACGGCAGTGCCGGCCGCTATCGGAGGGCCGCCGCCTACTATCCCGTTTGCACCAAGGATACCCAGATCCATATCGGCGATATGCATGGAGCCTCCTTTGCCTTTGCAGTAACCGGTACTTTTGCCAAAAAGTTCTGCCATCATTAATTTAATGCCCCCTCCTTTGGCGATGATATGACCGTGGCCTCTGTGAGTGGTGCCAATATAATCCGTATCGTTAAGCACTGCGCATACACCGGCCGCTACTGCTTCTTGACCGATGTAAAGATGAA
>JAUXEW010000269.1 GCA_030620375.1 Desulfobacteraceae bacterium
CAAGGTCGGGGAAGGCTTCTAAGGTCTCTTTTGAAAAGCGCCTTCCGGTATATCCGGGTTGGCTATACAACTGGTATCGTATCTAAATTATCCCAAATCTTTGCTATTTCATCAGGATCAACCCCAAAGACATTACCCAGCGGAGCCACCGGTTCGGCCCGTACAAATTCCGGATCCGGTTCGTTCAGGGTATGAAAACCGGATGTCTTGTTAAATTCCAGCTCGTCTTTAAGCGTTTCCCGTCCAATTTTGATCAAATCTTCAACTGCTAAGCTCAATCCATAACGCGCATTGATCAGGTCTCTTAAAAATTCCATGGTTTTTTTATGGTCCATGGGAGTGGCAAAATAGCAGTAGCCCAGCGCATCCTTTACGGCGCTGAAAATCTGCTCTGCCAGCGATCGATCCACGGCCCCTTCATTGGCCATAAAATCACCGGCATAACAAAGCCCGGCAGTATGGTCCGCCCCCATGGGACTGGTATGATAGGTCACTCCGGTACCTTTTCCAACCCGGGGATCATGCGCGGGGATGGCTTGCCCTTTGAAAGCAGGAATTCTATCCACACCCAGGGCCTTGCATGTAGAGACAACGCCATTCGCAAGCGTATTGCCGAATTCCGTTCCTTTTTCAATTTCATCCAGCAACCCGAACACGCCGTCCGGGTCCCCCATCTTTATTTTTCCCGCACTGGCGGCCACGCTGATGGAACTGCCGCATTCGATGACGTCTATTCCGATCTCGTCACAGATCCGGTCAAACCGGGCAACAACATCCGGATCATCAATCCCTAAATTGGTGCCGATCATTGCGGTTGCCTCGTATTCGTAACTTGCCGTTAAATACTCGCCATCCGAATCGTTAAAAACAACGGAGCATTTCACTATACAGCCCGGCATACAGGCGGCCATCTTCCCACCTCTTTCCTTATTAATGGCATCGATGCCCTGACCGCTGATCTTTTCGACATCAAACGGATCACTGCCGAAGTTAAGGACCGGCATGCTTCCGATACTTCTCAACATCACCGATGAACAGGCGGAACCGAACGCACTGAATTGCTGAATCATCGGGTCTGTGGGCAAATATTTAACCCATTCCTTCAAAGTTGCCCTAAATGCCTCTTTGTCCGCCATGTCGACCGGTCTTGTTCCGCTTTCATCGATAACAATGGCCTTTAACCCCTTAGATCCCATGACTGCGCCGACACCACCGCGGGCTGCATGCCTTGAGGTATGGCTGTCTTTATCCGTTAAATCAACGGCAGCAGACTTTAACTGCCGTTCGCCCACAACACCGATCGAAATGACAGCAGACTTTTTATTAAATTTTTCGTGGAGCTTTTCAACCAGCGCATAATTCCGCAGGCCCTTATACGCATCGGCACTTTCCAGGGACGCACCGTCTTTGGATAAGCTCAATACATAAAGCTTGTCATCAGAAGGTTTGCCTTCCACAACAATGGCGCGAATCCCCAGCTTATCCAGCTTTTGAGCTGTCGGACCGCCGGAATTGGCCTCTTTAATGCCGTTGGTTAACGGACTCTTTGCCCCTACGGAAAGCCGACCGCACGATGGCGCCATGGTTCCCGCTAAAGGACCGACTGCAAAAATCAGTTTGGCCTCAGGGCTCAAGGGGTCTGTTTCCGGTGGAACTTCGGCCTTTAAAATTTTAGCCGTCAGCCCACGTCCGCCGATGATCTTCCATTCCTCGGGAAGGTCCTCGAACGTTGTCGTCAAATCCGTCATATTCACCCGCAAAATTTTCATAACGCACTCCTTTCTTTTTAGACCTTCTCAAATTGTTTTAAAGCTCCCTAAGGAATCTAAACCTACTTGGCATCCATTTGGAAATGGTTTAATTATGAATTTTTGGGAATGGAATTTAATCAAACAGCCATAAATAGTCTTTATCCGCCGCCGAGTCTCGGAATCATGAGGATTTTTTCGGCCAATGCATCGAATATCTGAATCTTGTTGCCTTCCCCACCAGAGTTGCTCAAGTTAAATGCTGAATATCCTTCTTCCAGGAACAAATGAAAATTGCCTTTTGCCGCCACGACTTCATCGGGAATTTCCGGATCCCAGGTTATCTTTTTTATCCCCAAATGGGACAAGATTGACAATTCCCCCATATCTGAAATTTACCCGATTAACATCCGGATTAAACAATAACTATTCTATTAACACAAATTATATTAAATTGCAAAATTATTGAAACTCCCCGCTGTAAGCAGAGGGGAATGCGCTTGCTGTTCCGGTTCATCCGCTGCCGTTGCGACCGCATAGGACATCATTTTTTGCTTCAATCCTTTTTGTTGCGGGGCGCTCATGGAAGTGCGCAACCGAACGGTTTTAGTCGAAGCCTACAACCATCCGAAAAGAACAAACAAATACGCCACCGCAAAACCACACCCCATTCCGCATAAAAACAACAAGACCCTTTCGCTATTCAATACCGGCTTTTTCCCTTTTTGATCCTTAATCAGCAATTCTTCGGGTATTTTTAAAAAACTTAATACCTTTAGCGCCTGAAACGGCTTTGTTACAGGAAGCTTGGCAATTTTAATCTCGCCACTCATAACACCTATAAATGGGTTGACTTTTCCTGACAGGACATCGGCAAGTGTGGCATACGAACTTTTCAAATGTAAATCGGTATCATCGATTACGCCGTTTTGTATTAAAATGGTATCTTTGTTGAATGTTATGCTAGTTGAAATTCCTTTCTCCACCTCAACAGAGGTAGAGATATTTAATTTTAGCGCCTGTTTGACTTTATCTTCAAATTCTTCCAGGTTCTGTTCCAGGTACTGGCCGATCATCATCCCCAGCCCATTTGTCTTTTCGTCTGTTGCAAATTCTACGGTTATTTTTACTTTGTCATTCATTGACGCCTGTCCCCCTGAAACTACGGAAAGGTACAAAAAATTATAAGGTTTATAGCTGTCATAATATAATCAGCCGGATGGATAATCAAGCGGTTTTATCCATCCGGCTGACACATCACGCCACTACTTGATGGATTTGCTGCCGGGATCGTTCGCTAAAAATTTTTTTGCTTTCAATTAATGCAAGTTTTTGGTGGTACACAACACTAGTATCCGCGCCCGGTTTTTTCCCAGCATTTTTCCAGGCCGTAGTCTTCAGCGACGATCTTAAAACAGTTGTATCCGGTGGCACTGCTAGCGCCACCGCCCGGATGCATGTACGGGCCGCAGAGGTAGAGTCCCTCGATTTCCGTCCGATACTGGTTGGCCTCGGGAAACGGGCGATTGTAGCCCAACTGGTGAAGCTTCATGGCACCGTTCATGAAATCGCCTTCCATGAGTCGCATCTCGTCCTCCTGATCTAACGGCGTGTAGAAATAATGGTCGATGACATTGTCCCAGGTCATGTTGGGCGCCCATTTTTCAAAATGCCGGATAAACTTGTCGTTGTGCGTAGCACGAACCTCTTCCCATTCGTCACGGGTATGGGTGCTGGCCTTGGGCATGAAAAACCACCCGGTCAGGCTATGCTTTCCCGGAGGCGCGTAGGTAGGGTCCCACAGGCTGTTGACCCAGGTTCCTGCGCCCGGAATTCTCGGGATCCTCCCATACACTGCGTCCATGCAGTACTCAAGAATATCTTCGGTGGTATCAAACCCCACCACCGTATAAAATGTCTTGTTAATATCCGGGTTCC